>CAYORP010000163.1:0-7675 GCA_964406415.1 uncultured bacterium | reverse complement strand
ACACTGGATATGACTCTCCATCAATGCCTGATACCACCCCATCACACCGGGATAATACTGTCTGATGTTGTGGTTTTTATTGTAACTGTCAATAATGGCTGTCCTCTCTGAGAAGAGGAGAGCCACATCTGAAACCGGACGGGCATCGGTTATATACTTCTCTGTTTTTTCCATTATGGAAAAGGCTTTTACTGTCTCTTCCCACATCCCTTCTTTCCATGTCCAGTCAAGGTTACGTTCGTAATCTACCTTTCCAAAGAGAGGAGAACGATATTTGCTTTGATACGGCCAGCAAAAAATCCAGATACCGTCAGCATGAACAACAGGGATAATTAGGTCTCTGGCATATGTATAAGGTGACTCGTCGTAACAGGCTCCGATAACCTGGATGGCTTTTCCTCTGGTGGCGGACGTCATTAAATCAAAAAGGAATGCCTCTTCCAGATTAGCATTGTTGTAAGGGTCCATGGTAAGAGATTCTAATCTCCCCCCCCTGCCCACATAAGAACCAATCTGAGGGTCTTCAGGGAGGTGCTGCTGGGTTGTGGCAATCAATACCAGGTTTGCTCTGAGGCTCTTGATATAGTCCTCTATATCTTTCAGATAATCACCATCTATCTTTATCTTGAAATACTGCCATTCTGTCCACAGAACTGGGTTGTCTTCCCACCTATCCGGAGGAATAGCATTATCCAGAGAGATATTAAGTTCTTTCATCTTTGAGGTTGAATATTTCTCTTTCAGGTATTCTCTAAATCTTCTGTACCCCTCTTCATTTTTTAAATTTTTATCATATATTTTTACTTCATCCAGATGAATCCCTGCAAAACCCGGATATTTCCCCAACCGGCTGAATTCTTCCTTTATACCTTTTTTGAGGCCTGAAGAGTCCAGCCAGTCACCACCTGTGCCTAAATTGATTCTTCCGGAGACGTGAGCCATATCATACTTTTCACTTAACTGGTAATATTCTTTTTCCATCTCGGCAGTCCCTGCATCCTTTCTCTTCTGCTGCTGATGGAAAAACCATGTTTTGATGATGGTAACATTCAACCATTTCATAGCCCTGGTTACATATCCTGGAGCACCGAAATTTCCGTCTTCCATTATAATCCTGATAAACCTTTTCTTATTGGTAAACCAGTTGTTTTCTCTGGTAACGGGCTGAGTTCTTTTATCCTCTGTCAGATTGGTTACCTTCTCAACCAGAAGTTCAATGTGGGGGCCTATACTTTTTTCTATATTATTAACCTTATCTGAGGTCTCTTCTTTATTTCTTTTTACCTGTTGTTGAATGGACTGAAATGTTTCCGGGGTCTGGAGTGTAAAGGTCATACCGGTCATTTTACTGGTGAATCTTTTATTCTCATCCTGAAGGCCGAAAACCAATTGTTTCAGTTCATTCTGCAAAGATTCTATACCGGACATTAGCCCCGGTTCTTTTATTTTAAAGATGGATAGGTCATATCCGGCTCCGTCAAGTTCTGTCCCGAGTTTATAATAGAGACTGTAAATCTGGTTATGGTTTTCCCATCCTATTTTCTCTATCTCCAGTCTCAAAGAAGCCATCTTTTCCCATTCAGAATATGCGGATTTATCTCTTGGCGTATCCTTGGCTAACCACTCTATTCCCTGAATCAGTAATTTTCTTTCGTTACCTTCCACCTTTGTAGCACTGTCATCCGCTGCCACACCAAATGCATTCCCTGTACATAAGACCTTCCCATTATTGCCTACTATGCCAACGACTACCTCAGGATGGATGCCCGAGCGGTCATCAGCCAGCACCTTACCGAGCGGACCTGGCTGAAGAATTACGTGGTCATAGTAAGAATGGATAACCTTGTTTATGCCTTCAGTTACAGGATGTTTTGAATCCTTAACAAGGATAATCTGGTCGTTAACTCTTCCTGTTGCTGTTGCTACCTCGGGAAAGACCTTTGGTCTTCTCCTGAACCCTCCGACTGAATAACTGCAGAGAAGTACTCCATGACCGCTGTATGCATAGGCATTTAAAGAAGTCCTGTACCTTCCTTTTAACTGGGCCCCGGGAACACTGGGGATAACCACAACATCGTAAGCCAGCAGATTGTCTTTATTTATCCTGGTAAAATATTCGGTATGAAAAATGGTAATCTCTTTCAGTGTATTATAGATACCTTCAGCAGAGAAGGTTTTACTGTTATATACACCTACCTTAATTGCCTTCTCATCTGCTGAAACAAGACTGCTTGCCTGCAAGAGTAATACAGCAACCGCTACTAATAGAGAGATTTTTTTTCTCATCGTATATCTCCTGTTGTTATAACCTTTCTTCAGTGACTGAAACATTTTTTTATACCGTCTGTAACAATATTCTCAACTTCAGGTAGAAATCTCATTCCCCGGTACCAGATATAAGCCTCGGTTTCGTATGTTCCTTTTTCCAGTGCCGCTCTGGTAGGTATATATCCTACTATTCCGTCGGCATAACCGAGAATAAAAGTAAAATCAAACGGGGAATTCCTTGCAATTTTCAGTCCTATTTCCACAAACACTTCTCCCGGGATAGAGACCAGTACCAGAGAATTTAAAGACAAACAGCGGATTTTTACCAATGCTCCCTCGCTTTTTTCTCCATCCGCCAGTGCCCATTCAGCCCATTTCCATCTGGCTTCGCTTATGGACTTTTCTACCTGGAATTTTTTGCCCTTATACTTTTTAAAATCATCTCTTTCTTTTTTAACTATTTTTTTCAGTTGTGCCTTTGAAAAAGGATTTTTCCATGGTAAGAATATCTCTTTTTCCCTCGCGTTTACTACCGGTCGGTCAAAATTATTTATGGAGGAACTGACCTTTATCACCTCACCGGCGAGCATCATCCCCAATCTCTGTACATCCTTGTAATCCCCACGGTGGATTATAGGATTTATATCCCCACCGGCGCCGTTGGTGAATAGACATATCCCTCCGAAAATATTCTCCACTGCTGCCTGTACAACACCGGGATAGTCTGCAGAGATTAAAAGATTATTTTCTCCGAGAACCACAGGATGGCAGGCATAGTTTACCAGATGGGCAATTGTATTGTTCGTATCATCCACAATCTTAACCACTCCTGCCTCCTGGTTAACAGGCCCTTCCGGGTTATGCTTGAGTTCCAGTGAGTCTTGAAGAATTTTCCATCGCCTGTTTACACCTATCTTTATCATCCCTCTGTCGAAACCTACATAAGCATTTTTCAAACTTCTGTCTGCCATAAGTACACAACCTGTCATTTTCTTTTTCAATTCCTCTATGTAGTTCTTATCCGCCTCGCCCATACCGGCCCTGAACAGATAGGTAAGAGGTCCTGAATGGGTGTGTGAACAGGAAATAATAATATGAGAGGAAGGAATCCCCGTACCCTTATAAATCAGGTCTCTGATTTCCTCCCCCGTAGATTTTTCTATACCTGCCAGGTCTGCGGTAACCAGTGCATACTTCTCTTCACCCTGCTGCAAAATTAGGGCTTTGCAGTAGAGTTCATCCAGTATCCCGTTAGAATGACCGTATCTCGCTGCAAAACCTGCCATATAGGTTCCTACCGGAGGGGTAATGTTTACTTTTGAGGCACCGGCCTTCAGATTTTTTTCTTCCATTTTTATTCTACGATTTCATTCCTCCAACCAGATTGGAGAAGACCATGCTTTTGCCCCGTTTTTAAAACTTACACGCGAGTAATAGTAGATTACATTTTTCCCTGAGGGAGACATTATCTCAGGGAGAACCCTTTTCTTATATTTATTTCTGAAATCGTCTGTGAACTCCATTACTGCTCGCTGTTGGTCAACAAATTTTATCTCCTCTCTTCCACCGCTTCCTGCACGGGCTAATACATGTCCGTTTCGTATTATTTCCATACATCTCAGGTGTTCCCTGATATCCGGATAAACCACCTCTGTTTTCATAACAGGGGGGTATTCTTTCTCCATGCTTGTAGCATCGCCCATGGTATTATCGCCCAGAAAAAACTTCAGGCCTATCTTATATCCACTGCTTGCATAACATCTCCTGTCCCTTATGGCTTCAAAAATATCCTTCCGAGAAAGAGAAGAGGCATAAATGCCTGTTAACCCTCCGCCTAAGGGGTGGGGTTTATAGGTAAGGATGACCTTTGACCACCTTTCGGGAAGGGCCTTCAATTTATAGACATCTATGTTAAAAACGCCTCCGCTTCGGCCATTATGGATATCTCCTCCTCCCACAAATCCCAGTTTGTATCCTTTCTTCATAGCGTCTCTCACAAAGTGGCCTTCCAGACTGGGGGACCAGTTGGGGTCGCATTCAAATTCATTACCTGCAAATTCACTATCTCCCCAGCAGGAAGTGATTTCTACTACCGGTTCAAACTTTTCATGGTAGTAGTCCCAGTTTACGGGTGTTTCGCACCTTGCCGGGTGATGCGGGATGGTCAGAGCCGTAATACTTTTATCTTCCAGTGCTTTCCACAAACCGGAAGGTTCAGGATATGCCTCACAATCCAATAACTCTTTATTCCCATCGGGGAAATATACGTTGTAATGCCCGTAAGGCCTGCTGGTATATTCATAGGCGGGGATGGTAACAAATTCTCCTTCTTTATACATAACCTCGGCTGCTTCAAGAACCTCCTGCCAGTTTTCTTCTGTCATACTTCTTTTATCCTTGAAGCAATCATGGTCGGTTACAGCGGCAAAGTCCAGATTTGCAACCTGTTTGGCAAAGCGATAACAATCTAAAGGTGAACCCGAATAGCCCTCAGGTTCCAGCCCGAACTTAAAACACTTACTGGACAGACGTGAATGAATATGAATGTCACCCCAGTAAAGAGAATACTTCAGATATTTATCATTCTCCATCTTTTAGTTCCTCTCTGTTTTCCCAGAGTTTCTCTATGGCTTCACCTATTTCCCTGATATCTTTTATATCACTCAGGAGAATCGGATGGGTTATCCAGACAGCCTGTTTACACATCTGTTCGGCGGCAGGACAGTTAACCTCTGTGTAGTCAATATCCTTATTGTAGTAAGGGCAGGATATGGGACAGTATTCGGGGCCACTGCCTTTTTTCTGGAAAAGGGGGTTCCTGTAAAGAGGATGAGGATATCCGCTGCTCACAGGAATACCTTCGGCCTTCAGTCCCTCTATAAATCCTTCTCTGGATACACCCCATACCTCACTGTTGAATCTGAATATATACAGATGATAACTTCGCCTGGTAATCCTTTTATCCCTGAAAATAATTTCAATGCCCGGTATCTGACTGATAATTCTGTCCAGATATACCGCATTTTCCTCTCGCTTTTCGGTTTGCTCCTCAAGTCTGGTAAACTGTCCCAGCAGTATTGCCGCCTGCAGTTCTGTCATTCTCAAGTTAGTTCCCAGTATATAATGTTCATACCAGGGTTTATCTTTAACTCTACCTATATTGGAATAACTTCTCGCCGTTTCAGCCAGCTGTTCATCATCGGTGATTACAATCCCCCCTTCTCCGGAAGTAATATTTTTACTCATCTGGAAGCTGAAACCACCGCAGTCTCCCAGAGCACCTGTTCCCTTACCCTTCCACTTGCTTCCCCATGAATGGCACGCATCTTCTATTACTTTCAGGTTATACCTACCTGCAAGGGCATTAAAAGCATCCATATCGCAGGGAAGTCCGGCGAAATGTACAGGCATTATTGCCCTGGTCTTCTCTGTTATTTTCCTTTCTGTGTCTGCTGGATCCAGGTTTGCTGTTGTCAGGTCTATGTCGGCAAATACAGGAATGGCATTTACTCTTAAGACGCTGCTGGCTGTGGCTATGAAAGTGTATGGAGGGACAATAACCTCGTCCCCGGCTTTGACTCCGCAGGCCAGAAGGCCAATCTCCAGAGCTGCTGTCCCATTTGTACAGGTTATTCCGTACCTGGCATCCTGAAAGCCGGAAAATTTCTGTTCAAACTCCTTTATTCTTTCTCCGTACCACCACTTTCCACTTTCAAATACCTCTATCAGTCTCTTCCTTTCCTCTACCCCAAAAACAGGCCAGGACGGCCAGGGATTTCCCTTTTTATCTCTTACAGGTTTCCCTCCAGATAATGCAAGTTTACTCATTTTCCCTTTCTGATACACACCAGAAATATGCTGCTGGATTAAGGACTATCAACACATAGCACTATTTGTCATAAGGCCTTTTCGGGTTGTCTCTTCTAAAAATGTAAAATAAGTGATTGGGCGCACCTGTGTTATAGGCAACATTAATCTTGGTGGGGTCAGGAACAGGGATGAACTCTGCAGAACCGTCTTCATAAGATACAGATATACCCGTTGAGTGGGTAAGCATATCAGGATAACCGCTTGGACCATAACCCGGACTGTTTTTAAACGGCCACTCCATTACCAGTACTCTGTTTGCCATCTTCCCCACACGATAAGGGTATTTAAAAGGAGATTCCTTGCGATGTGCCACCCAATCTTCAAAACGCAATGGTTTTATGATGTAGGAACTGAAGAGTGCACATCCCACGCCTTCAGGGTTCTGGAAACTTTGCTTATAATAACGGGTATCAAAAGAACATCCTATACCAGAGACCCATTCACCCACATATCTTGCCCTTGTGGGACATCTCATCACATTTGCATCAATATATCCCGATTCTATTACCATATCAGCCAGATGATACGTATGAGTTCCTTTAGAGAGAAGAGCCACATACCCATATCCATTCCAGCCGAACCAGTCAACGGGCGTGCTGGGATAACCGCATGGAGGATAACCATCAAAGTCATCTGAATATAACATTGTCCCTATTGTAATCTGGTGTATGTTAGAAATGCAAACAGCCTGCCTTGCTTTTTCTCTTGCCCGCGACAAAGCCGGCAAAAGCATCGCTGCAAGTATCGCAATGATGGCGATGACTACCAGCAACTCAATCAGGGTGAATCCTCCGCCTACACTAAAATTTCGGCGAATAAATTTTCTCCCCATTTTTCTAACCTCCTCTTTGTTCTGCCGCAGCGCAAGTATTCACTGAACCACGTTGCAATTAACAGGGCTAAAGGGTAGTAATTTCAGTGCTCGGAAACAATCTCCGCTTTGGGCTTCAGCACAGGTAAGAACTACGGTGAAATCGTCCTCTCGGAGAACTCACCCTCCTCACCGGAGGGTTCAGACATCTCCGAGTAAGGTAATCGTCGGAACGCTTACGCTTTTCACCTTGTCTTACATCTGTGCTTCCGCACTCGCACTTCAATTCTCCCCTTTTGCCTACGGTGTTCAGTGAGGATTTACGCCGCAGCAAAGAAAAACCGCATAATCAGTTAGTTTTCAGGGATTATGCATATTCCCGTAATTCAATGTTATCCCTTCATAGTCAGAGGTTGTCGGCAGGACATACTTGTCACCGCTTCTATATGCGGCTATCCACCTCACCGCTCCTCCGACAAACAGCACGTTTATTCCATCCTTTCCATGGTTGTTGTCTGCAGTCAGCGTTGTGCCCAGGGGTGGGGTTCCATTTGTTCTCCATTGCCTTGGGTATGTTAAGTCTGTATGCGGGTAAATATTTGCTCCACACTGCTTATCAGCAAGAATTATGCTGTCCTCGTCAGACTTCTCGCTGAGGCCGTACTGGTAGGCATAGGAAGAATCGGTCAAGGCATTCAGTTGACGGTCAGGGCTCTTGCCGTCCTT
>CAYORP010000162.1:0-3963 GCA_964406415.1 uncultured bacterium | reverse complement strand
CAACACTACCTCTTTATGAAAAGAAGAATGGTTATCCTGACATAAGATATAAAAAGAAGCGTTTTAAGGCAATCCCCTATCACACCTGGGCTAACAGAGGAAGGTCTCAGATGGTTGTATGGCTGAGTGAGTAATTAACCCTTTACATATGTTGTGATATACTGTGTAAAAAGATTGCAGGCATATGAAGGTAGAAAATATAATAGGAAGTTCTTCCGTATCCCCACTTTAGAAAAAAGGGATAGAAAGGGATATTATGAAAACTCGTAAGATTAAAAGGTTAGAAAAATCTTTTGTTCCGGATATTATGGTTGCAAGATATACTGAAAAACCTCTGGTCATAGATGGTAATCTAAATAACCCTGAGTGGCAGAAAGCGGTTAGGTATCCGCTTTCTTTAAGCAGGGACAGAAAACCATGTGTTCCACAGGAAGGTGGCTCGGTAATGCTGTTATGGGACGATGCACACCTCTATATAGGTGCGCATCTTATTGATTCCGACGTAGTGCAAAAGGGGCAGAAAGACCAGGAGCATTTATACACAACAGGAGATTTACTGGAGGTTTTTCTCAAACCGGGAAAAGAGGAGTGGTACTGGGAACTGTACGGGACACCCAATAATAAGAAGACGGTTTTCTGGTTCCCTTCAAGAAAATTTTTGGGTATCTTCAAAAATATGTACCAGTGGACAGGAAAGTTGATGGATATGCAGGTGGCTGCCTGTGTAGAAGGAACCCTGAATAATAGTAATGACAGAGACATCTGCTGGACTGTAGAGATGGTACTGCCAGTCAGGCAGTTTGCGCCGTGGTATATGTTCACTCCAAAAGAAGACCATTACTTCGGGCCTGGTTCCGAGTGGAGAATACTTGTCTCAAGGTATAACTATTCCAGATATCTGGCGGAAAAGGAATTGAGTATGTTTCCACAACTGTCTCAGTCTAATTTCCATTACCTGGAAGAATACGGGATAATCAGATTTGAAAAGTGAGGTAAAAGATATGGAGAAGCGGCTCAATGCAAAACATGGTGTTGTCTGTCGTCTGCCGGGTGAGAAATTTGGTTACTTCGGATGGCCTACTGTAGAAAGATTAAAAAACGGGACTCTTTTTGTTGCAAGTTCAGGTTTACGTTCAGAGCATATCTGCCCCTGGGGTAAGACTGTTCTGAACGTCAGTTATGACAGGGGACAGACGTGGTCGCCGCCGCGGGTGATTCAAGATTCGCTTATAGACGACAGGGATGCGGGAATTATAAAGATGGGGGATAACAAACTACTTGTAAGTTGGTTTCGCAGTGATACCCGTAGGTACCTGAATGGCCTTACAGGCTCACGAAAGAAGGAATACGAAGAAGTTTTTGCAAAATGGAATGACGAACAGGTGAAAAATCTTCTTGGCTCATGGATAATGACAAGCAATGATTCAGGTAAAACATGGAGTTCACCTGTCCGTGTACCTGTTTCCGCTCCACACGGCCCTGTACTGCTGGGCAGTGGAGATATTTTATACCTCGGGAAAGATGCGCAACATAGAATGACAGAAGGGAAAATACTATCTGCTGTCAGTAAAGATGCCGGCCAGACTTGGAAAACAATCGGCAGCGTACCGGTCCTTCAGGGTACTGATGCGGTCAATTATCATGAACCGCACGTTGTTGAATTACCTTCCGGACGGCTGATAGGGACGATACGTATTCAGGACCACAGTGGAAAATCACTGGAATTGGCTGGAGTACCTTCTTTCAGTATAATGCAGACGGAATCTGATGATGGGGGGCATACATGGACAACCCCAAGACCGCTTGGGTTTCATGGGTCACCGCCGCATCTTCTCCGCCACTCTTCAGGCGTATTAATCCTTACCTACGGGTACCGCGTTGAGCCCTTTGGTCAGAGGGTGGCTTTCAGTTATGATGAAGGTGCAACGTGGGACAATGACTGGATTATCCGCGATGATGGTCCAGACAGAGATTTGGGTTATCCGTCAACCGTTGAACTTTCAGATGGAAGCCTTTTCACTGTTTATTACCAGAAGGCGGCTCCGGGTGAAAAGTGTTCGCTTTTATGGTCATCATGGGAAAAAAGATGACAGGTTACTTTTCATCAGGAACTTCGCACTCAACCCCGTTGCTATTACCTATCCTTTTATTATGTGATGCCTGTTTCCAGGCACTGAAATTCATCACCTTTTGTCCTGTTAACTTCAACGTAGTTCAGTGAACATTCACTCTCATAGACTGCCGCGCATAACATTGACTTATAAAGCGGTGTTGTTTAAAATATAGGAAATGTTCTTCTTCTTTCCTGTAAGGGATGAATTCGGCGTAAAGAAATTTCCTTTCGTCATCGCGCTGATAATTGCCGTGAATGTGGTCCTCTTTTTCATCCATGCAACATCCCCCGAATATGAAAGCATTGTTTTGAAGTACGGCTTTACTCCGGCGCGCTTTTCAGTGGTTACCCTTTTTACGTCAATGTTTCTTCACGGCGGAATTCTGCACCTGGGCTTCAATATGTGGTACCTGTGGCTGTTTGGCAATAACATAGAAGACAGGTGGGGGCCTTTCCTTTTCCTGCTCTTCTACCTTTCAGCGGGCGTTTTTTCTATGTTTCTCTATTCTGTGCTTATTCCCGAGAAAATGGGACACATACCGACCATCGGAGCATCGGGAGCAATCTCTGCCGTACTCGGCGCATATGCCATTCTTTTTCCAAAAACAAAGATAACATTCAAATACTTCATATGGCTATTTATCATCTTCATAAAATTCGGGGAATTTAAACTGTTCGCCTCCGTCTGGTTTGCAGTATGGTTTTTACAGCAGGCCCTTTCCACCTTTCTTGCGGCAAGAGGAACAGCCGCAGGTTCGGTTGCCTTCGGAGCGCATTTTGCGGGCTTCGTCTATGGGGTGGTGATAGGTATTGGAACGAGACTTTACAGAGAAGCCAGATTCAGGGAGAACGTTAAGTCCGGAGAAAATCTGCTCTCCAAACTGACAGGCAGAAAACAGTTCGTCCGGAGGAACATTGAGGAATATGGTGAAATAGATCAGTTGAAATCAAAAGTCCTGGATGCGTTCAGTAATGGCGATAGTGCGTCTGCCGCAACCATCTATGCCGGACTTATCAGCAAATATCCTGAGACAACCCTTGATGAGAAAACACAGTATGCCATTTCCCTTATACTTGAAAGGCAGAACAGGACCGCCGAGGCATTAACCGCTTACAGGAACCTTTTGCTGAATTATCCCTACAGCAAATCGGCAGACAGGGCACTTCTATCCATGGGGAAAATCCTGCTCGGTGCGGGTGACGAGGAAAAGGCAAAATACGCATTCCTGCAGGTAGTCCTGTTTTATCCCTACAGCGAGGTCTACGAGGAAGCAAAATACAACCTTGAATACAACATTGGTGGGTGATATCACCACTTTTTTTGCTTTTTCTCTTTTATGTTGTACACTATAAAGTATAAAACAGGCATCAAAATTCTACTTTTTGATAATCTGTAAAGATATTAATCTATGTAAAATTGACCAGAGGAGGTGATACGCAATGTCTACTCAGAACAATGGTGGTAATAAAATGTCAGAGGAAGGATTTGTTATTAATGCCATAAGGAAACTCAGGACGCCACCTTATAAAGGAATTCACAGTGTCTGGAGCGGGTTCAACAGGGCATTTAGAGAGTATTTTGATAAAAATCCGGTGGAGGCAACCCAGAGGCTGGCTAAAGAAGGGAAAATTGTCATAAGGCCTGTTAAAGGTGGAGTTATATTATACCTGACAGAAGATAGCAGAGAGATTCCAAAGTCAGAAGATGTTATTAAAAAGATTGTAGGTGAATAGGAATTGCATAAAAGATTGATAAACCACATTGCCTCCTCCCCCTCGAAGAGGGAGGCGAACAAGGTGAAACTTTTTCGCATCGACACCCTTCTCCCTCAAGGGAGAGGGAAATATAC
>CAYORP010000161.1:0-8916 GCA_964406415.1 uncultured bacterium | reverse complement strand
ACCTGTTTGTTCTTGATTATACCCATATCCTTGTAGTGCAACTGGCTGCACCTGCCGCTAAACTTCTCTATGTATGCCGCCGGGTCTCCGCCGCCGTACTGCACCCAGTAGGTATCAATCTCCGCATGCAAACCCTCACAGTTTTCCAGCAGTCTTTCAAGGCCTGTTTTACCCCCGTACCTTTCCAGTTCAATACCGTGGTTGTGATAGGCAAGAACAAGACCATTTCCTTTTATTTTGCCCATCACCTTTGAAAAATCCTTCGCCACCTTCAGGTATCCTTCCCCGTTATGCAGTTCCCCCGGAAGTCCCGGGCATGCAATTGCCTCACACCCAAGTATCTTGTGTTCTTCTATCACCTTATCGGTCTCTTCCATTATTCTCTGATAGCCCGTATGCGTTGAACAGGCATAGAGTCCGTTGTCATCAAGGATTTTTTTCATTTCCTTCATATCCTTTGGTTCAGCCATACCGGATACCTGGACAACCTTATAACCCATATTTCTAACCTTCTTAAAAGTTTCTGCTGAATCAGAAGATGTCTTGCAATACTCTCTGAGCGTATACATCTGCACGCCTGCAATCAACTCTCCCATTTTGTTCCTCCTATTTAGTAGTATCCTTATACCTGCTGTAAATTTGTTCCAGAGTCATAAATTCTGCCTTTTCGGTTTCAATAATAGATGTGAGAAATTTTTGGTGGATTTTATACCCTGTATCTATCCCGTCTTTTTCAAGTCTATGCCAGTGTGAAACGACTACAAAAGGATAACCCTTTTCCCAGCACAGATTAAACTCTTCCATTGCAAGGTTAATGTAAAGGTTAAAGAATCTGTTGAAATCTTCTTCTTTCATATAGGGGGCATACTCACCTCCAATCGGTATCTCAATGAGTCTGCCGATTCTATGTGGATAAGGAGTTATTCCATCTCTAAAACCCTCCTTAGAATCAAACTTACCCTGCGCTCCCCACATCCACGATGTCCACAGACATATCCTCGTTGAACTCCATTCAAAACCAAGTATTTCAAGCGCTTTATAGTAGTTAGAACAGTATGCTCCCCAACCAGAACGGAAACCAGGCGATTCTTCTCCAAATGCCCTCCTCCATATCTTCCTTCCAAGTTCAATCTTTTCTGCAATAACCTCTGATGTTATTGATTGCTCAATCTCAAATCTTCTTGATGAAAATTGCTTTTTAACCTCTGCTGAAAAGTCAATCATCTCAAGGTCAGGTATTCCACACTCATAAGCACTATGAACATACCCGTGTTGATAAAACCTATGTCCTTTTTTCTTGGCATCTTCAATCGCACTTATAAGTGGGATGTCTTTGTCAATGGTCATCTTACCATTCTTCTGTATAATATCCTCTCCTTCTGCTACCCTTCTCGGGATGACAAAAAAACTACCTTTTATACCAAAACCATCAATAAAATCAATCTGCCTCTTTAACTTTTCTGTTAGTCCAAAAGATATATCATCATTAGACCATACAAAGGGTATCTTTTTCATGGAATATTTTTATCCTTATTGTACTCTCATGACTTTTTTATACTTTCAGCAGATAGTTTTTATGTTTCATATATCTAACCGGGCTGATAAGTCTCTCAGGAAGTCCCTTGCCTTTATAATATCAACTTCGGGATTATCCCCCACCTCTCTTTCAATCGTATAAAATCCGCTGTATCCTATCTCTTGCAGCGCCTTCAGGTATTCAGTAAAATCCACTCCCCCTTCTCCGAGCGGTGTTTCCTTCCATCTCTTCTGCCCATTTTCTTCGGGTAGTTTAATGCCGTCTTTCGCGTGCGTATGTACTATGTAGTCTTTAAGTGTATATACGCCCTTTACCGGGTCATCACCAACAACCATAACAAAGTTAGCAGGGTCATAGTTTGCCTTTATCCCCGGGTTATCCACAGTATCAAGGAGTTTCTTAAGCAAAACCGCTGTCTCAGGACCCGTCTCAGTGGCAAGAAAAACCCCTTTGTTATGGGCATAGGTACCCACCTCGGGAAGGGACTCAACCATTGTTTTCCACGCAGGGTCGTTCTCATCATCCGGGACGGTTCCTATGTGGGTTGTTACCACATTAACACCAAGGTCAACCGCAAGGTCCACGACCTCTTTTGTCCTTTCTATACGCCAGTCAATCATCTTGGAGTCGGCAAAACCGTGTCCGCCAAAATCTCCCACCAGTGCAGAGATTGTCAGACCGAGTTTTTCCACAAAAGATTTCAGTTCATCCCTACCTGTTCTGGTAAGATTCTTCGGGTCAAGTTCTCCTTTTGTCGCATATGGCTGGATACCATCCATCTTCAATTCTGCTGCCTTCTTAATACCCTCTTTTATAGGTATTCTGAAACAATCCGGAATTACCCCTATCTTCATTTTCTCTTCCCTCCTTTTACCCCGAATTTTCGCTCTTTGTCATTGTGAGACGTTTTTTGCCGTGGTGATGACAAACAGTGAAGGGTTATGTTTTTATTTTTACTGCATCCTCTTTCATGTATAGTTCAATGGCTACATCGGGACACACTATAACACATCTGCGGCAACCTGTACATTTATCCTTTTCCTCTCCCTCCGCCTCTATGTAATGATAACCCATCTTATTGAAATTTTTGGATATCCTGAACACCTTAAACGGACAAACCTCTATACACAGGCCGCAGGACTTACATCTCTCCTTATTTACCTTTACTGTAACCATATTTTTACATACCCCAGTTGAATTTTGACCTCAGTCTTTTAAAAAACGCCCTGTCATCCATAATTATCCTTACTGTCTTTGAAGACTTTTTTACTGTTATGGTATCGGCCTCATTCAATTCTAACTCTCTCTGACCGTCAATTACCAGTGATGCTTCAGGAGAAATGCTGACAGTGAGATTCTCATCCGGAGGGACAACCACAGGACGCCAGGAAACTGTATGCGGACACACGGGGATTATAAGCATACACTCAATATCAGGTACTACCACCGGTCCCAAAGCAGAGAGAGAATGAGCAGTAGAACCTATCGGTGTGGAAATTATGAGACCATCGCCGCGTATCTTTTCAAATATGGTCTCTTTTCTACCCGTAACATCCATATTGATAATGCGTATCCCCTTTCTGAATATAACTGCCTCATTAAGACAAAAATCCCTTATTGCCTTACCACCCTTTTTCACCGTAATATCCATCAACATCCTTTTGCACGGTTTAAAATCCCCCTCTACAATCTTCTTTATTTTCTTATCCAGATTTTCAACACTGTTAGCGAGAAATCCCACGTTTCCATACTTAATGCCATAAATAAGTGTTTCTGGATTCTTAATCAGATGGACACCCTTTAAAAAGGTTCCATCTCCTCCCATAGTAATAATTAAATCCACACCTTCAGGGGAGTTTTGCACAGATTTTCCACATTTTTTCAACAGCCTTTCCACCCTTTCTTTCTCTTCTTCTATCCCCTCTATCTTCTTATTGGTCAGGATAAATATCTTCTTTATACTCATTTGTTAACCTCTATTTATTGAGTTACAAAATTTAACTCTTTTACCATGTTTCCATAATCCTTTTTATTTTCTCAGCAATTCCTTTACCCGTAAGTCCATATTTTTCAAGAAGTACGTCTCTGGTTCCCTGTTCTATAAAAACATCAGGCAGCCCTATCCTGAACACCTCTTTTTTATTATTAAAGTACTCAAGTATTGAAGAACCGAATCCTCCCACCACACTATTTTCCTCCACTGTTATAATTCTGTCAAAAGAATTGACCTTTTTATCCAGAAGTTCACTGTCCGCCGGTTTAACAACATCCACAGGGAAACAGGAAAGCGGTAGACCTTCATTGATAAGCATCTGACACGCCTCAAGGGAATATCTTGCCATACTTCCACAGGCAAGTACAGCAGCTTTACTGTTAGGAATCTCAACTGCCTGTAGTTTCTCAGGAAGTTCTCCTTTGGGATACCTGATAAAACAGGGAGTTTTTTCATCAATCGCCCTCAAAATTAAATCTTCAAGGCTTACAAGACTGCAGGGAGTAAATATCTTAAGCCCGGGTAATGCACGAAGAAAAGAAATGTCAAAATCTCCATGGTGTGTGGGCCCATCTTCCCCCACAATTCCTGCCCTGTCAACAAGAAAGACCACCGGCAGTTTTTGCAGACAGACATCCTGAAAAATCTGGTCATAACCCCTCTGTAGAAATGTTGAGTAAATAGCCACTACAACCTTCATACCCGCCTTTGCAAGCCCTGCGGCAAAGACTATGCAGTGCCCTTCGGCTATACCGACATCAAAAAATCTGTCCGGGAACTTTCTGGCAAATTCTTCCAGACCAAGTCCTTTTTCCATTGCGGCTGTCAGAACCACAAGACGCTTTTCCTTCTCTGCTATCTTTTCCAGTACCTTGCCTGCAAAATTTCCCGGGGATTGTAACAAACTCCTCTTTTTGATAAACTGCCCGGTTTTGACGTCAAAAGAGCCGGCACTGTGAAAATCGTCAGGCCTCTCCTCCGCAAATCTGTATCCCTTGCCTTTTTTTGTTAATACATGCAATAAGACAGGTTCCTTAATCTCTTTTATGTTCACAAGAATGTCAAGAAGTTGAGAGATATCGTTACCATCTATAGGCCCGAAATATCTCAAACCCAGGTTTTCAAAGAAAACCCCCGGGACAAGAAGATATTTTGTTCTCTTTTCAAGGTTTCTGGCTGCCTGCAGAATATCATCCCCCACCGAAGGTATCTTCTTCAACATTTCAACGAACTCTTCTCTCGGTTTGTTAAAGAGAGGGGAAGATATAACCCTTGTGAGGTAATAAGACAATGCTCCTTTGGTTGAAGAGATTGACATTTTGTTATCATTTAGAATTATAAGAACGTTCTTCTTGTGGGAGCCAATGAAATTAAGACCTTCAAAGGTAAGTCCGTTGGTCAGAGAGCCGTCACCGATAACCGCTATCACCCGGCTTTTATCCTGCTGAAAGTCCTGCCCTATTTTAAGCCCTGCAGAAGAAGAAATTGCCGTACCTGCATGGCCGGTCTTAAATATATCAGTTATGCTTTCTTCAGGACATGGATATCCAGTAAGACCATCATACTGTCTCAGACTCTCAAAATCCTTAAGTCTGCCTGTCAAAATTTTATGGACATAACACTGGTGCCCTACATCCCAGATTACTTTATCGGGAGGGATATTGAACGTCCTGTGGAGAGCTATCGTCAGTTCAATAATTCCAAGGTTGGAAGAAAGATGTCCCCCACTTATGGAAACCCTTTTTATTATAACCTGTCTTATTTCCTCAGAGAGTTCATTCAGTTCTTCTGAAGAAAATTTTTTGAGTAGTAAGGGCTCTTTTGAAACCCTGTCAATTAAATTCATTTTTGATTCTTTCTTTTTACTTCTTCAATTACTTTAAGCAGGTCCTTATTATTACTCATCTCATAAGCCCTGACAAACCAGTATAGTGCCCTGATATAATCTTTTAATTCAATATATAGGTATCCGAGGTGCTCGTAAATCTCTGCGTCCTCTTCCAAACTGGCTGCTTTTTCAAGATATTCCCTTGAACGTTCATAACTACCCATCTTGTAGTAAGCCCATCCCAGACTGTCAAGAAAAGCGCCGTTATCAGGCTCAATTTTACAGGCTTTTTTAATCATGGTATATGCCAATTTTAGGTTCCTGTCTTCCAAAAGATAGGTATAACCCAGATAATTAAGAGCAATAGCATTGTCAGGGTCAATCTCTATTGCCTTTTTTATCTCAACCTCCATCTGGTCCCTGCGGTTGGTTTTCTCATACAACGTTCCAAGGTAAAATCGTCCTGATGAATTGTCCTCTATTTCAATGCCCTTTTTGAAAAATCCCTCTGCTTTTTCATAATTTTCTTCTTCAGAATACAGCACACCGAGAAAATTATAAAACTCAGGAGTTTTTATTCCGTTTCTTACTGCTTCCTCAAGATAATGCCTGGCCTTTTCATAATTCTCTTTTTTGTAATATATACCTGCAAGATAAGAATACGAAAAACTGTCCTCTGGATTCAGTTCTATCGCTCTGGAAAAATATTTTACAGCATCCTCTTCCCTGCCCTGTTTATCGCACAGAAGGCCGAGAGAAAAATAGCCCTTCCAGAAGAAGTTTGAAAGTTCAACTGCCTTGAGATAAGACCTTTCCGCAGATTCTGGTTTCCCAATACGTTCAAGGAGATTGCCATAGTTGTAATGCAGGATGTAGTTGTTCGGATATGTTTCCAGCAAAATGTTATAATGCTTTACAGACTCATCAAGTTTATCCATAGAAACATAAATATCACACAATAACATCCTGACAGAATGGTTTTCCGGTTCCAGTTCAAGCCCTTTCTCCATATATATGGCAGCGAGTCTGTTATTCTTTTCCATCAGGTAAGCAACTCCCAGACCGAAAAATGCTTCCTGCCTTTCAGGATTCAACCTTGCCGCCCGGAAAAAAGACCTTTTCGCCTCTGCAGTATCCTGCTTCTTAAGATAGAGGTTACCCAGTTTGACATAAACATAACTGTGCTCTCCTGCCTTATGAATAGTTTCCTTGTAATATTCAACCGCCTCATCGGTTTTACCGTCTTCTTCACTTAAAAAACCCCGTACATATGTTTTCAACCCGGAGTTCTGCTGCATATGTGCACACCCTGTGAAGAAAAGCAGGAATAAAACAGATGCCTGTAAAGCCTGTGAAAATTTCATTATCTTTTTCTCTTTTTGTGCCTTAAAGATGCCCGTCTCTTTTTCCTCTTATGCGTTTTTATCTTACTCCTCTTCCTTTTTTTACCGCATGGCATATTACCCTCCTTCCTTAAACCTCCGTTCTGCCAAATTTATCTCTAAATCCTCCCTGACCCCTCCATCGTCCTGGCGAAGGAGAGGAATTGAAGTTATCCCCTTTAAAAAAGGGGGATGAAGGGGGATTTTTTAAATCACCTTGTTCAGTGGATATTCCACAATACCCTGAGCACCGAGTTTTTTAAGTTGTGGAATTAAAGTCTTAGCCGTCTTTCTGTCAATGATAGTCTCCACAGCCACCCATAATCTGTCAGTAAGCGGGGAAACGGTAGGATTTTTCATCGCAGGTAGAATTTTCAGGATGCTGTCAAGATTGCTCGTTTTTACATTCATCTTTATGCCAACCTTACCCTCAGCCTCAAGAGCACCTTTCAACAGTAAAGCAATATTTTCTATCTTCTCCCTCTTCCATCTGTTCTGCCATACCTTCTTATTTGTAATCAGTTTCGGCACTGATTCCATTATGGTATCTATGATTTTAAGATTATGAGACAGAAGGGTACTCCCTGTTTCTGTTATCTCCACTATAGCATCAACAAGTTTTCCTGCCTTTATCTCGGTCGCCCCATAAGAAAACTCCACTCTTGCTTCAACTTTTTTCTTTTTAAGGTAGTCTCTGGTCAGGTTAACCAGTTCAGTCGCAACCAGTTTACCTTTAAGGTCGGCAACTTTTTTTATCCTTGAACTTTCAGGAACGGCAAGAACAATCTTCACAGGTCTGAAACCCTGCTTTGAATATACAAGTTCACAAACCTCAACCACCTTAACCCTGTTTTCAGTTATCCAGTCATTACCGGAAATCCCTAAATCAAAAGCCCCCATTTCAACATACCGCGGTATCTCCTGTGCTCTCAATAAAACCCCTTCAACCTCAGGGTCGTCTGTTGTCAAATAATAACTCCTTGAACCTGCATACATCGGAAAACCCGCATGTTCAAACAAGGTCAATGTAGATTCCTGCAGTGACCCCTTGGGTAAAGCAACCTTTAATTTATCCATTTTTGACCTCTTGTTCAGTCCATACGCCAATCTTCCGGTATTTCTGGTACCTCAATTCAACCAGTTCATTTATGTTAATGGTTTTCAATTCTCTTATATTCTTATCAACAGATTCTGCAAGTAGTTGAAAAGATTTCTCCCAATCTCTATGTGCCCCACCCGGAGGTTCAGGTATGATACCATCAATTATACCCAGACCAAGGAGCGCTTTTGCCGTGAGTTTCAGAGACTTTGCAGCCTCTTCCACGGCAGCCTGGTTCTTCCATAGTATGGAGGCGCATCCTTCCGGAGAAATTACAGAATATATTGCATATTCCTGCATCAAAATCCTGTCTCCAACACCTATACCCAACGCACCTCCGCTACCTCCTTCACCTATAACTATACATAAAATGGGGGCTTTAAGCATAGACATCTCAAAGAGATTTTCAGCTATTACCAGTGCCTGCCCGTTTTCTTCCGCCTGAATATCAGGATTTGCACCCGGGGTATCTATAAACGATATAACCGGGAGGTGCAGTTTTTCCGCCAGACGCATAATCCTCAAAGATTTTCGGTAACCGGCTGGATGCGCCATTCCGAATTTCCTGAAAAGATTCTCAGCAACATCCCTCCCTTTTTGATGCCCCACAATCGCCACAGGTATACCCCTGAACTTTCCGATACCCGTTATAATGGAAGGGTCATCCTTGGAATGTCTGTCTCCATGCAGTTCTATAAACTCATCAAAGACATTCTCAATGTAGTCAAGGGTGTGCGGTCTGTTTGAATGACGTGCCAACTGCACAATCTGCCAATCTGTCAGGTCTGAAAAAATCTCCTTTGTTTTCTCGGCCAGTTGTTGTTTAAGATTTACATTATTCCCGTTTGCGTTGGGCACACCTTTTTTCCTTATGGAAACCACCGCCAACTTTTTATCCAATTCCTCAAGAGGTTTTTCAAAATCAAGATATTTTCTTTCCATTATTTGATAATTTTGGGCACCTTGAAAAACCTGTCTGTTTTCTCTGGAGCATTTTCCAGAAGTTTCTCCCTTTCAGTACTGTTTTTAACCTCATCCTTTCTGAAAACATTTGTTACAGGCAGGACATGCCATACC
>CAYORP010000160.1:0-7424 GCA_964406415.1 uncultured bacterium | reverse complement strand
ACTGTACCCTTGCCCAGATACTGAAGTACAGGCGAAAAATCTCCGGTCCTCTGCTGGACAGGATAGACATACACATAGAGGTGACGAGTCTGCCTGCCGAAGTCTTGTTAAAAGAACGTGAAGAGGAGCCATCCGAAGCGATAAGACAGCGCGTGGAGGCGGCAAGGAAGATACAGCAGGAAAGGTTTGAAGGGACCGGGGTGTATTTCAACGGGCATATGACAACAGGTCAGATAAAGAAGTACTGTGTGCTAAATGATGAGTGTCTGCAGTTGATAAAGACCGCCCTTGACAAAACCCAGATGTCAGCCCGCGCCTACGACAAGATAAGAAAGGTAGCGCGTATCATCGCCGACCTTGGCGGTTCAGAGAATATCCGCCCCCAACGCAGAAGCCATCCAGTACCGCAGTCTTGACCGGGATGTAAATTAATATGCAGGTGTTATACAGGAGTTACTCAAGCCACCAGTGCAGGATATTTGTTTTGTTGTCTTCGTAAGCATGCGATGCCTGAATGAGAAGGCGTTCGGGGACATTTCTTTGTGGGTCACTAACAATCAAATTATTTGAATAAGCTCCTGCTCCCGCCTCCTGCATGCGCAGATAGGTGCCTTCATCCCAGTTCAGTCCGTCGTTTGATGTGTATATAACGAAATGGCCGCTTCCTTCACCGTAACTGCCGCTTCGTCCATGAAGAATAAACCCATTTTTAAAAGCAGCCATCTGCGGGTTTCTTATTTTTTTCGCAAAAAAAGCAGTTTGCACCTTACTCCAACTGATGCCCATATCCTGACTGATAACACAGTCCATATTTTTTTCATCTGCAGTATTATAGACATATACAATCAGACTGCCGTCATGCAAAAGTTCCATTGTTCCGTAACCGCGCCCATATGTATCTAACAGAAGTGTACTGCGGCAGGTAAAGGTTTTTGCATTATCAGTGCTTACATAGAGGTTGTATTTGTGCTCTGACAGACTGCCTGTAAAGTCCTTTTTGGTGTCGTTGCAGAACTCCAGAGCGAAAATGCATCCATCGTGAAAAAACGCATCATAAATACGTCCGGGCTGTTCACTGGCGGGTTTCGCACTTTCCCACGTATAACCGCTGTCTTTGCTTACCATACAGGTTGGTATCCTGTGGGGGTGCCAGCCTCTTGTGTATTCGCACTCCAGGTTGAACAAAACAATGGATGAATCTGCCGCAAGTACTGCTTTCTCGCACATAACGGATTTTCTATTGCCGGAGTTGTAAACGTCCTTTGAGTATTGCAGAATTTCAGGCTCGCTCCATGTTTTCCCTTTATCCTCAGAACGTTTATATTCCATCCAGCCGTCACCGCTATGCCCCTTATTCAGGTCGGAACAGTTGGGGTAAAAAGCCAGGATTTTACCCGGAGCATACTCAACCAGGGCATGACCGAGATGACCACTGCGTCCGGCCTTTGAATGGTCAACGAATAAGATGCCCTCGTTGGGAGGATTTGGAGGGTTAATGTCAAACAATCTTGTTCCTTTTTCCATAAGGTTTACCCCCTTGTTGACTTTTTGTAGGGTTAGTTTATAATTTCTCCTTCACGCTGTCAATCAGCGAAAGACGCTGGTTAATCTTCCCCGGGAAGTCCTATATCACTATTATTCGGTTTTTAGCAGATAAGTTGCGGACTATACGGAAGATAAAGTACAGGAGTTTTGACCGGAGTGTATACTGATACTGCATCTTCTTCCGTAATCTCTTGATAGAAATAATAAAAAGATGTACTATGAGAAATAAAAAATCCCCTTAATTCCCCTTTCCCGAAGGGGGAAAAGGGAGATTTGAGGAGGGAAAAGAAAATGTCTACTATACAACCCAACATTATTCTTTTTACCACTGACCAGCAGAGGGGTGACCATCTGAGCATTGCAGGTCATCCGGTTGTTGAAACCCCGAATGTGGATGCTTTTGTCAACCGCGGATGTTATTTCCCGCATGCCTATTCTGAGATACCTTCCACCACAGGTGCCAGAAGATGTCTGCTGTCTGGAAAGGGTAGTTATGACTGCGGACTTATAGGCTATAGTGCGGCGGAATGGAAAGAGGAAAACACACTGGCAAGGGTGCTGGCTGATAATGGTTACCACTGCATGAACGTTGGTTTCAGGAACTTACATCCCCGCCGTAAACTGTATGGATTCCACCATGTGGTATGCCACGACATGCATGAACCGGAAGATGATTACTGGGAGTGGCTGAAGGAGAAGACTGGAATGGAGTCATGGGAAAGAGGACATGGCTGTGATGGCAATGGATGGCTGGCGCGTCCCTGGCACCTTGAAGAAAGATATCACCCCACAGTCTGGACTAATAATACAGCCCTGGAGATGATAAGGAAAAGGGACCCCTCAAAACCCTTTTTTATATGGATATCTCACCTCAGACCGCATTCTCCCTATGACCCGCCAAAGTTTTTCTGGGATATGTATATTAACCGGAAACTGCCCGATATTCCTGTTGGTGACTGGGCTGAAGAGAATGGTAAATGTTCTTACGTTCCGGACAGAACTGCATGGTGCGGACGGTTTACACCGGAACAAAACCAGAGAATGCGTGCCGGGTATATGGGTTCCTGTACACATCTTGACTATGAACTGGGACGTTTTATGGAGGTTTTGAGCAGGCCTCACTGGGAAGAAAAAGAGAGACTTCTGGATAACTCTTTGATATTGTACCTTTCCGACCACGGGGATATGATGGGCGACCACCACCTGCACCGTAAGACCTATGCATATGAGGGTTCTGCCCGTATCGCTTTCCTGATGAGATACCCTGTAGGAAGCAGTCTTCCCACGGGAATATTCCCCCAGGTGGTGGGACTGCAGGATGTTATGCCCACCATTCTGGATTTTCTGAAGATAGAGCCGCCGAGGGGTACGACCGGCAGAAGTGTACTGGATGCAATAAACGGTAAGAGATGGCGTGAATTTATTCATGGAGAGCATTCCCCTTGTTATTCAACAAGAGAGGCCATGCAGTATTTAACGGACGGGAAGGAGAAGTACATATACTTCCCGGCAAATGGGAAAGAGTTGTTGTTTAACCTGAAGGATGACCCTCAGGAACTTAAAAATCTGTCAAAGGTTCCGGGTTACAAAAAGCATGTGGAACACTGGCGAGGCAGGTTGATAAAAATATTGGGGAAGAGAGGGGATGGTTTTTCAAACGGGAAAAAACTTCTGGTCAGGAAGGAATGGTGGCTCCCTGAAGTAAAAGAGTAGAGGTAATAGTCTGTGGGTGATGGAGTTACGGATTTTTTACAGAATCCATCTTCTGCGTACGTTTATCAGACTCATACCGAAGAGCACTGCACAGAATACTGCCAGCATTGTAAAGTTAAAGGCAACCGGCATAATCCCTGCATTGTTGAATGATGAGTGAAGTATGTCTGCTCCGTAGGTAAGGGGCAGTACATAGGAAAAGGGTCTGAGCCATGCGGGTAGTTGTGAAATCGGGAAAAACAGCCCGCAGAGAAAAAGCATGGGGAATCGTATGAAGTTTGAAAATGTCTGGGCTTCAAAGACCTCACTCACCAGGACCGCTATAAAGAGTCCCATAAAGGTTGAACTTATGGCAATGAATACTATTGCCGGTATAAGGGTTGTCCAGTTAACACCTGAAAGGTCGGTAAGGAAACAGGCCATGGCAACGGGAACAAAGGCGTTGACTATACCGAAAAATATGGCCCCTGTTGTTTTGGCCAGCATAAGCAGTTCAAGTGAGATGGGCGCGAGAAGGAGCCGTTCAAATGACCGTCCTTTTTTTTCAAAGGTAACGGTGACTGAAAGCATGCTTGTCGTACCGAATAAAACTGAAACCGCAACAACGCCCGGTAGAAGGCCCATTATATTTTCAAGTCCCTGTCCTGAACGTATAAAAAACATACCTGTCCAGGCAAGTGGAAAAACAATCCCCCAACTTACATTCGGCGGTTTCAGATAGTATGAACGCATATCTTTCAAGAGTATGTTCCAGAATGCTATTCTTGCTTTCATTTTTCAGGTCCGGTTTTCTCCTTTTCGCTTTTCATTGCGTTGGCCTCAATCCCTGTTATCTCCACAAAGACCTCCTCAAGGGAGAGTTGTATCTTACGGGCTTCTGATACCTCTGCTCCATAGTCTTCTATAAACCTTACCAGCGGTCCTATTTTCACCCCCTTTTTAGACTCCAGTCTGATGTTTGTTCCGCTGACTGTACGGCACTTAAGAGCAGGGAAATTTTTCTCTATTGCCGCAGGAAGGTCGGTAATATTTTTTGAAAGGGTGAACTGGACAACGTTGCGTCCTTCTATTACTCGCATAAGATTGGTGGTTGTGTCTATCCTGACTATCCGTCCGGAGACTATGAAGGCGATGCGTTTGCACAGCCGTTCAGCCTCTTCAATGTAGTGCGTTGTCAGGAATATCGTCGTTCCCCGGTTATTCAGGTCGTAAATCAATTGACGTATCTGTCTGGCGCTTGCAACGTCTATACCTGTTGTAGGCTCGTCCAGAAAGAGTATTGAAGGTGAGTGGATGATTCCTGCGGCAATGGTCAGTTTACGTTTCATCCCTCTTGAGTATCTGTCAAATCTGCGGTTTGCAGCATCGCTCAGTCCGAATTGTTCAAGAAGTTGGTGAGAACGATTCTCTCTGTCCCGCCTTTCCATCCCGTAAAGTGCTCCGCAGAATGTAAGGTGTTCATAACCGGTAAGTTCGGGATAAAGATTACTTTCGTCGGGAACGATTCCCATGAGGTGCTGGGCAGCCTTGAGGTTGGTGGAGCAGTCTATTCCCTTGATACGTATGGACCCCTTTGTTGGTCTTGCAAGTCCGGTCAGCATGTTTATCGTTGTTGTTTTACCTGCTCCGTTAGGGCCAAGGAAACCGAAAAGTTCACCCCCGTACACGCTGAAATTAATTCCGTCAACCGCTTTCACGTCTTCAAATTGTTTGCTCAGTTCTCTAACCTCAATTATGACATTGTTATTCACCGCTGTCTCTCTTTTGTTTTCAGGTGCACGATAAGAATGGTTAAGGCGGCAGGAGTTACACCTGAAATTCTTCCTGCCTGTCCGAGTGTAAGAGGTCTGAATGCAGACAATTTCTCACGTATCTCAAGGGAAAGTCCCGGTATCTTATCGTAGTCTATATTTTCGGGTATCTTTATCCTTTCAAGGTTTTTAAATTCTTTTATTTCCGACAGCATACGTTCCACGTAGGGAGCATACTTCGCCTCTGTTTCCACTTCCTGCAGAACCTCTTCAGGATGGTCTGAACCTATGTCCAGTTCTTTTATTCGTATACCAGGTTTCCTCAAATATTCAAAAAGAGTGATTTTCCCATTTTCAACCGGTATCTTACTACTTTTAAGTTCTTCAGTCAATCTATCTATCTTTTCTTTTTTAGCCCGTGTTTTTTCCCACTCTTCTTTACCTACAAGACCGATTTTATAGCCCGTTTCCCTCAGACGTATATCCGCATTACTCTCTCTTAACATCAGCCTGTATTCAACCCTTGATGTGAACATTCTGTAAGGTTCCTGTGTCCCTTTTGTGGTAAGGTCATCTATGAGCACGCCTGTGTAACTGGTTGTCCTGTCAAGGATAAGAAGCATTTGTTTTTTCACCCTCAGGGAGGCGTTTATTCCCGCCATGAGTCCCTGTACAGCGGCTTCTTCATATCCTGTTGTGCCGTTTATCTGTCCGGCAAGGAAAAAGTTTTTTATTTTTTTTGTTTCCAGTGTGGGGTAAATCTGTGTGGGTTCAACAACGTCGTGTTCTATTCCATAACCGTATCTTTCTATCCTGACATTTTCAAGTCCTTTTATCGTATGTATAAAATCATTCTGAACCTCTTCAGAAAAACTGGTTGATATTCCGTTTGGATAATACAGATTTGTATTAGTCCCTTCCGGTTCAAGGAAGACATGGTGTCTGGTATGGTGAGGGAATTTTACAACCTTGTCTTCAAGAGAGGGACAGTATCTAACGCCTGTTCCCGTGATTGTTCCGTCAAAAAGTGGAGCATTGTTGAGATTATCTCTGATAATCTTATGCGTTTTCTCATTGGTGTAGGTGATGTAACAGGGTACCTGTTCAATGTCAATCTTTTCCGTTGAGAAAGAAAAAGGGCGTGGAGGGTTGTCCCCGTACTGTGCTTTAAGTTTTGAAAAGTTTATAGTTGTACCGTCAAGCCGTGCACAGGTGCCTGTCTTGAATCTTAGTATCTCAAACCCGAGTTCTTTCAGACTGTCTGAAAGGAGTTTGCTGGCTCTCTTTTCTTCAATCCTGCCTGCTGGGAACTGCGCTTTTCCTATGTATATTGTGCCGTTTAAGAATGTTCCGGGTGTAAGTACTACTGTTTTACCAGAGATTTCTTCTTCACTGTTCAGTTCAATTCCTGTAACGGTGTTGTTCTTCACTATGAGACCTGTTGCTTCTCCCTCAATCACTTTTAGCCCTGTTTGTCTGTTTATAACATCCTGTATGTGTTCTGCATATCTCACCCTGTCTATCTGGGCTCTTGAAGACCATACTGCGGGCCCTTTAGAACTATTCAGCATCCTGAACTGTATGCCCGTTGCATCAGTGCCCTTTCCCATCTCTCCGCCGAGAGCATCCAGTTCTTTTACCAGTTGTCCTTTCCCGACGCCCCCGATGGATGGGTTGCAGGACATATAGCCGATTTTGTCTTTTGCAAAGGTAACCAGCAAAACGGAGAGTCCCATTCTTGCTCCGGCAAGGGACGCCTCTATCCCTGCATTTCCTCCACCGACCACAATCATATCATATCTTTCCATTTTTTTGCCACGCCAACCTAATAATTATATAATAATTACCGCTTTACATAAAAAAGGGAAAGGATATGAAGAAAAGAACTTTGAAACTCGGAGTGGTTAGTGCAATTGGACGCGGTGCTTCCCTTGCTTCATTGTACTCCAAACATCCCAGGATTACTCTTGTGGCAGTGACTGACAGCAATAAAGATGCTTTTGAGCAGGGACGTAAGGTTTACGGTCTCAAAAGGGGTACCTACAGGGAATATCTCAACCTTGATGACATGCTGGACAGGGAAGACATGGACTGGGTTATTGTTGCTACGGGAGATACAACACACCACGAACTTGGAAAAAAGGTGCTGGAGGCAGGTGTAAATTTGTACGTGGAAAAACCGATGTGTGTGACGATAAAGGAAGCGGATGCTCTGTGGCGTACGGAAGTGAAAACGGGCAAAAGGGTGGTTGTGGGCTGTGAACTGAGGTATCATGCGGCTGTCAGAAAATTCCGTGAGATACTGCGCAGCGGTGAGATAGGGAAAATAGTGCTGGGATATGCAATCAGCACGCAGAAAAGAGGGCACACCTATTTTCGCAGGAAATACCGCAACAAATCTTACGGCAGTTCGCC
>CAYORP010000159.1:0-2889 GCA_964406415.1 uncultured bacterium | reverse complement strand
ATCTGATATTTTTAAAAAAAAACCTGCCGTTGCTCCCCTGACAGCCGTTTTTACACGGATGGCCTATGTTGAAAGAATAGAACCGGAAAGGATTGAAATATACAGGGAGGTATTTCTCAAATCACTCAGAAACCAGATATACACCAATTTTGACGTATACATTATTACAGGGGGCGTCTGGGGACAGGAATCTACACCAGAAAACACCGCTCTCATAAAGAAACAGGATACAAACGGATTGAACATTTTTTACAGGCATATGAATGAAATCCCAGAAAACACATACAATATACAGATACGGGTTGACTGCGATGATTACATCGCCCCGGGTTTTATACTGAAGTGCCTTGATATCTACCGCAATACAAACAGAAACTGTTTCGTAATAACTTTTCGGCCATATAAGTATGATTATACAGAAAGAAAAATATACAAGGTGCGCCGTGGCAAATGGTCAGACAAGCCCTCCATGTTTACTGCGCTATGCCAGAAGGAAAAAATAAAACACTTTGTTTACGACCGCCGACATACGCGGCTTACGGATATAACAAAAAAGGTCGTATTTGTTGAAGACGGTTTCTGTGCGCAAACAGTACACGGAAAAAACCGCCTATCCAGAATCAAGAATACTGATACTTATCTCTGCAAGGGAAATATTTAATGAAGATAGCCATTGACGTAAGACACGGGGTTTCGCAATATAAGACGGGTATAGCATGGTACACCTTTAACCTCTTGCATAGTCTTTCCGCAATTGACAAGACAAACTACTATACCCTTTATGACTTCAGGTCTCATAACTTCAGAAAGGAATATGAACGGCTCATAAGCATTCTACCCCAGCAGTCAAACTTCCGGGTAAAAATTGTGAGGATTCACAGCGGAATTGCCCGCAGGTATCTTTCACGTCTTCTGCCAATAGAAATGTGCATCGGCAGAAACGACCTGGTTCATATACCACATCCAGATATGGTTAAAACATACAGGGCAAGGAAGATTGTTACCGTTCATGATATGATTCACATAATACCGGAATCGTCTGAATGGCTCCCTGCGGCCAGCCGCATAAGAAGGGCAAAAACCATTCGCATATCCCTCCTGCAATCCGATAAGATTATAACGGTTTCCCAATACACAAAGGGTGATATCCTTTTGACAGGATATGTCCCAATTGACGACCTTCCTGTACTCTACAACAGTGCATATATATTTATGTATCCTTCTCTTTACGAGGGGTTCGGAATTCCCATACTGGAGACCATGGCATCTGGATGCCCGGTAATTACCTCAAATGTTTCTTCAATGCCCGAGGTGGCGGGTGATGCCGCAGTTCTTGTCAACCCGTACAGCGTGGAGGAAATTTCCGCCGCCATTGAAAAGGTCCTTTCAGATGAGCAATTCAGGATGGGTTTGATAGAAAAAGGACTTGTAAGGGCAAAACAGTTTTCATGGGAAAAAACTGTAAGAGAAACACTCCAGGTATACCGGGAAGTTTACGAAAAGAGATGAATGTATTATTCATTGCTGGATGGTTTCCGCAAGGTAACAACCACAAGGGGATTTTTGTTAAGGAACATGCACTTGCAGTGGCAAAAATGCACAGGGTTGTCGTTATACACGGCGAGGAAGATACGAGGCAGGGAGAAAGATTTCTTTTTTCAGAAACAGTTGAAGACGGTCTGCAGATACTAAGGTTTACCTATGCAGAAATACCCTTTTTTTCTTCTTTTCGCAGGTACGTTAAGGGAGTCCTCATCTCTTTTGATAGACTTGCAAAACAGGGATTCATACCGGACATAGTCCACGCGAACGTCTATTTTACAGGAGTCCCGGCAAACATTATAAGGAGGAAATACGGTATCCCCTACGTTATTACGGAACACTATACAGGTTTTCCGAGGAGAAGCATGAGAAGAAGCAAGGTCAAACAGGCAAGAATAGGGATGGGCGGGGCTGAATATATACTTCCTGTGAGTAATTCTCTCAAGGAAGCAATTATAGCCCACGGGATAACAGGCAGGTTTGAGGTTATACCCAATGTTGTGTCAAACGTTTTTTATTACGCTCCTGAGGTGCGGAATCGCTCAGAAATCAAGCAGGTGCTCTGCGTATCGGCAATGCATCCCAAGAAAAACATACCCAACCTCATAGACGCCTGCGAAATACTCCACAGTAAACGGAAGGATTTCGTTGTAAACGTGGTGGGAACCGGCAAAAAAATGCGGGAATATACTGAAGCAGTTGAGCGAAAATCACTCACAGGTACTATCCGTTTCACCGGCAGTAAGAACAAAAGTGAGATATCTGCTATGATGCAGTCTTCAGATTTTTTTGTACTCCCGAGCAGGTATGAAACCTTCGGATGCGTTATTGCGGAATCTATGGCATGCGGACTGCCAGTCATTGCAACAAGAGTGGGAGGCGTCCCGGAGATAATAGACAAAACCAATGGAATACTCGTTGAATCGGACAATCCGCAGGCACTGAGCGAAGGAATGGACTTTATGATGGACAACCCAGGTATATTTGACCGCAGGAGCATCTCGGAAAATGCGTGCAGGAAATATTCCGCGGAAACCGTCGCAAAGCAGATAGACAGCATATACAAAAGATTACTGGAATCACACAAATGAAAAAGGTTCTTATAATAACATACCTCTTTCCTCCCAGCAGGAAGGTGGGTGCTTTGAGGTCAAGGGGAATAGCAAGGTATCTGCCCGAATTCGGGTGGGAACCGTTTTTCATAGTACCTGTGCTTCCCGGTGAACCGCCCCATGGTTTCAACCTGACCGAGACCCATCCGCCTTACCGCAAAATGCTGAGGTATTATTTTGACAGAAAACAGAAGCAACGTCTGAAAAGAATGTCAATTCCACTACCGCCTTTTTA
>CAYORP010000158.1:0-4502 GCA_964406415.1 uncultured bacterium | reverse complement strand
TCGGGATGCGAGGGCGCCGACTCCCCACTTCGGCATTTCTCTTCAAAAATTAAACCCTCCTTTGAATACCTTTAGACAGGCGGAAACAACTTGTTCATCATAGAGAACCCCTTTATTTTTCTTAATTTCTTCAAGTGCTGCGGGTATTCCCAGTGCACTCCTGTAAGGTCTGTGAGAACTCATTGCCTCAACCACATCGGCCACTCCAAGAATTTTTGCCTCAATCAGAATCTCCTCTGCCATCAATCCTTTTGGATATCCTGTCCCGTTAATTCTCTCATGATGCTGCAGTATAATTTTTGACACCGGCCATGGGAAATTAACACTTCCGAGAATCTCACTACCTTTAACAGGGTGATAACGAACAAGATTCATCTCCCCCTCTGTCAGTTTTCTCGGAGCAGAGAGAATTTCACCTGGTATGTAAATCTTTCCTATGTCGTGAAGCACAGATGCTATTTTTAGCCCCTCTCTGATATCTTTTGTAATACCCATCTTTCTGGCTATTGCACAGGAAAGTTTGGCAACCTTTCTCTGGTGCTTTGATGTGTAAGGGTCTTTTTCCCCTATTGTCTTTGAAAGCGCTGTAACAATTTCTTCAAGAAGTTTTTTGTTCTTATCCAAAAAACTTCTAATGCTTTCCTCTGCAAGTTTCCTCTCTGTCGTATCCCTTAAACAAATAAGGTCTGTTTCCTTACCTTCAAATATAGTTTTTTTACCTATGGCTTCAATCCAGAATATACTTCCATATCTATCCTTTACCTGATATTCAACAAGATATCCTCCTTTATCGGAATAGGTTAATTGAAGCGCACTCTTTGCTTTTTCTATGGAACCGGGAACTACAAAATCAAATATATTCTTACCTATCAGTTCATTACTGCTTTTAAACCCGAACATCTGCAGGGTCATATAATTGGCAAAGAGAATACTACCGCTGAAATCCACTATGACAATACCGTCCAGCATAGACTCTGTTAAGACCCTGTACCTGTCTTCAGACTCTCTTATCATCCGGTTATAATCTTTCGGCGGGGTTGCATCATTTACCACTAAAAATTGGAGTTTCTTACCTTTATATACAACGTTTTTCACTCTTGCTTTTACGCTGAAGATGTCTCCACCTTTTTTAATTCCGTCAAGGGTATATTCATTCTCCTGGCCAATATCTTTAAATTTTTTGACATCCTCATCCGCGAAAAAAAGAGAAATATCCGCTCCCTTCAACTCAGATTCTTTATATCCGAAAAGTTTACAGAAACCTTTGTTACAGCAAAGTATTTTATCCTTATGCGTTATCAGAAAACCATCAAAAAGAGAGTGGTAAAAGATACCGCCAAAGGTGTTCTTCTTTAGTTCTTTCTTTATATCCCTGATGAAATCTTTCATTTTTACCTCACTTTGCTACTTAAATATATTTTTGTTATTTATGTTAATTATACACACCCGAAATTTTTTGTCAAGGGAATTTTTTTGAGACCTCTGAAAAAGTCGTTTCCTAACTATTTCGTCATTGCGAGCATAGCGAAGCAATCTAAGTTTCTCGACGTGAGAGATTGCCACGGTCGTAAAAAACGCTCCCTCGCAATGACAACATGGGGAGTGCTTTATAGGTCTCTTTCTTACAGTTGACAGAAATGGGATTTAGGGGTTTAATAGTGTTCACTATGATAAACAAATTCAAATTTATGTGTGAGCCCGAAGTAGTATGGGGAGAAAATTCTATATCGCACCTGCCGGAAATGGTAAGGGCTCTCGGGGGAAAGAAGATGCTGCTTGTGGTGGACAAAAGATTTGCAGGGACAGATACGTTCGGAGTAATAAAAGACCTGCTCAAAACCCATTCAGTTGATTTTTCAGTCTTTGACAGACTGCAGGGAGAACCCTCAACTGAACTCGGAGATGAATGTGCTTCTTTCGGGCTGGAAGAAGAGTGTAACATTGTCTGCGGTGTAGGCGGAGGCAGTACCCTCGACACCGCAAAAGCCGCATCAGTCCTGATAACCAACGGGGGCAGTGTGAGAGACTATCAGGGACTGAACAGGGTCCCGGGACCAGGACTTCCCAAGATAATGGTCCCGACCACCGCAGGAACAGGGAGTGAGGTTACCTTTACCGCTGTATTCATAAGAACCGACGAGAAGAAAAAAGGAGGCATCAACAGTCCGTTTCTTTATCCTGAAGCGGCAATACTTGACCCATCTCTTACGGTTTCAGTACCTCCTGCCGTGACCGCATCAACCGGGCTTGACGCGCTCTGCCATGCAGTAGAAAGTTTCATCTCTCTGAAAGCAAATTTCCTGACCGAAACGGTTTCTCTCAGCGCCATAAAACTCATCTGGAAGAGTCTGCCCGCAGTTTACGAAAACGGCACCCTGATTGAAGAGAGAGCAAATATGCTTTATGGAAGTTTCCTTGCAGGGGTGGGACTTGCCAATGCAGGGGTTACCGCTGTACATTCAATATCCTATCCTTTAGGGGGCGTATTCGGCGTGGCTCACGGCACAGGCAATGGGCTTCTCCTGCCTTATGTTCTGGAATTTGACATGCCTGAAGTCGCCGGCAAGATTGCAAGGATATCAAACCATATCGGCATTACGGGAGTGAACGACAAAGAGAAGGCAACAACATTCATAGAGACGGTAAAAAAACTTGTAAAAAGGTTTAGTATACCACACCTGAAGGAACTCGGGATTCCTCCGGAGAACTTTGAATCCCTTGCTCAGGACGCTATGAAGGTATCCGTCCCCATTGCAAACAATCCCAAACCCATAACAGCTGACGACATTGTGGAGATATACAAAAAGGCATATTAGCGGACTACATAGGCCTGGTTAGAAAACAGTGGGAGAGCGGGGTTGATGTTGGCGTGAGGTGTGGGATGAAAACGGAAACTTTTTCTTTGACATAGAAACAGTGAAAGGTAATAAAGAGAAGGTAAAAACATTTGAAGGAACTGAGAAATAAACTTGGTTTTTCTATACTTTCCCACGAACATCCGTCCCGGCAGAAATCATAACTTCCCTTATTCCCTTGCGTATTTTCTCGCTCGGTGGTATCCTGTATCGCCTGTTGGGATTTCTTCACACAAAGGAGAATGAAAAAAAATGAGTACGTCTGGCAAGAAAATTCCGCGTGTTTCCCCAAAAGCCTATGAATATGTAAAAAAGGTGCTGGATTATGGTTTTCACAATGCTCATTCGGTTGGAATAACGGCACGTCTGGAGCGTGAATTTGCCGCATATTTTGGCCATAAGTACGGTATAGCCCACTGTAACGGTACAGCAACCATGCAGAGTGCTTTAATGGGTTCCGGGATTGGAGTTGGAGATGAGGTTATAGTTCCTGCTTTTACAGTTATATCAACACCCATGGCTGCCCTGCATTGTAACGCCATACCTGTTATTGTTGACGTTGAACCGGACACATGGACAATCAGCCCTGCATCTATTGCAAATCACATCACCCCAAGAACCCGCGCTATTATTCCTGTTTCAATATGTGGTTTGCCTCCGGAAATGGACCCGATTATGGCTCTGGCTAAAAAGAATAACCTTGTGGTTATAGAAGATAATGCTCAATGTATAAAAGGCTATTACAAAAACCGTATAGCCGGTTCAATAGGAGATTTTGCGAGTTTCAGTTTTCAGGCATCCAAAACGGTTACATGCGGGGACGGCGGCATCCTTATCTGTTCCGACGAGAAACTCGCTCTTGGAGCTAGGAAAGCAGCCACAATTGGATACAAAGACCTTTCTTTAAAACCAGGGCACAATGTAGTTTCGGAAGACCTGCGCTGCCACCCCGATTATTTTCGTCACGACAGCATCGGCTGGAATCAGCGCCTGCCAGAGGTTGCAGCTGCAGTTGCACTGGCTGAATTTGAACGTACTGACGAACTTGCGGAAATGCGCACCTATAGCGCAAAGGCCTTTGAGAGTGTTATAAATGAGTGCAGATGGATCGTTCCACAGAAAACTCCAGCCGGATACGTAAACGCATACTGGAATTACGCTGCAATGCTTACTCGTCAGGATATTGCATGGGGAGATTTTTTTTCTAAATTCAAAGAGATGGGAGGTGACGGGTTTTACGGAGCGTACCAACCGGCACATCTTGAACTGGTATTTGGACGGCTAAATAAATTGGTAGATGAAAATCCCGAACAGTACCCGCATTTATCTGGTAAACTTCCACGTTATGAAAAAGGAATCTGTCCGGTCTGGGAAAAGATTCAACCTTCGGTTATCATGCTGAAAACCAACTATTTTGATACCCAACAGGCTGACAGGCAGGCAGAAATTCTTGCAAAGACAATCAGGTATTTTGAATAAAAATATAATAAACACTTTTATGTGCAATTAACCAATTACTTACTGTCATTCCCCTCCTTTTCAGGAGGTTAATACAGCCGCAGTAAATTAGTTGACAATCTGGAAGCTCAGATTTGATGACAATTCAAGGCGCTACGAAGTTCCGATACTTAATGGTATCGGGACAAG
>CAYORP010000157.1:0-2533 GCA_964406415.1 uncultured bacterium | reverse complement strand
AAGAAAATGGTGCTATAACAAAAAATTACTCCGTGAGGAACTTAAGAGCATTGCATCTGCGACTTACCTTGAGGTATTAGAAAAAAACTATTATAGAAGAAGAAGATATATCAAACCATCACTATCAAAAAAATATGTTACTGATTTTGTCCAAAAACGATTACAGAGATATTTTGAAAAACAATTGAAAGATGATGAAAATATAAAGCGAATACCATTTCAAGATATTTCTCACTCACAGCAAAGTTCTTTCACGGAAAACGAAAAATCGAGGAAAAGACTTCGGCTGAAAAAATTTAACGAAAAAAGAGAATGTTCTCCTTCTGTAAGAGAAACCATTAACATTCATTTAGAAGGGCTCTCAAATGGAATGAAACCCAGGGATATTGCCAAAATGCAAGGTATTCCTCCGAATACTGTTTCAAAGCGAATAGAACGGTTTAAAAAAGAAGCAATAAAACATTTTTCAAGAAATTGTTGATTGCCTGCCGGTGTTTTCAAAACATCTCTTTTTATTTAAACCCTTTTTTACCATCCAATCACTTCAATTAATATTTTCAATGTCATAATTTGCGTTTGTAGTGTCCATATCTCAGATAGAAGTTGAAAAAGGAAAATAGGACGATAACGATTCCTATCCTTCAAAAACCTTCTAATAGTAAGAGGGCAAAAGCAAAATGAACTAAGGCAAAGTAGATTAACTGAACATTAACGAGAGGAGGCATGGAAAATGGTGAAGAGCAAAAGCAAAGGGTTGAACGAAAAAGGAAAGGGAACGATTACCTGCGGGAATATCTGGGAGGTTTCCTTCCTAATTTATAATAAAATCCCCTTTTTAAGAACAGAGATGCAGAACGGCAAGGTTGTATTTATTTTCCCCGCCAGTCCGGAGGTTCAAAAAGCGATGCAGAAGTTTATCCTCAATTCAGAGGTTCGGTTAGAAGAATATATTGGTACATTTCAGCGTGTCAAAAATATGATTTATCAGGAAAAGGGAAAAAGTGGATATGAAAAGAAAACGAGAGAGAATAAAAGGCGGTTTTATCCCCGTGCCATATGCGATGATAGAGAGTGATTCGTGGAAAGGGCTGAGCGGGAAGAGCATCAAGGTTTATCTGGCAATCTGTAAGCGCAACTGGCAATCCAAAAACACCGGAACCGAATTCATCATTCCTTATTCATATTATGAAGACAAAACTTCTATTTCAAAACCTGTATTCTATAAAGCCTTAAAAGAATTATGCGAAAATGGTTTCCTTGAAAGAACTGAACCTGGGGGTTTGTATAAACACTCGTCAAAATATAAATTTTCGCAACTTTGGACCACCTCTAATAAAACCCTTCAAAACAATATAAAATCACAAAATCAATATAAAGCATGAGGTGGTAATGTAGAAGAAAAGGGGGCCGTAATACATGGCATATCTAAATAAGAGTAAAGATTCTTTACCTGAGAGGCCCAAAATAGAAAAGAGGGCAAAATGCAATGGAATATAGACAGGAAAAGAGTTGTGGCTTGTTTTAGCCGAGTAAAGAAATTTGTCCTGTCATCCCGCACAAACCTGTTAACAGGTAAAGAAAATTGTCCTGTTCAGGTAAAGAAAATTGACTTGATTACAAATTTTTTAGGAGGTGAAAAAAATGAATAAGAGACTGACGCCTATAAAAGCAATAAGGAAGAAGTGTCTGGGTTGTTCAGAGAACCTTGATGAAATAAGGAATTGTCCCTGTTCTGAAAGTGACGGGGCGATTGAAAAATGTTTCCTGTATCCTTACAGGATGGGGAAAAGGCCTAAAGTAAAACCGGAATACACTCCCATTAAGAGTATCCGTAAGTATTGTTTATGGTGTTGTGGGGGCAGTCCTTCTCTGGTAAAGGAGTGTCCGGTTACTAACTGTCCGTTATGGAGATACCGGTTGGGGAAAAGACCAACGGGGGTTGGCGATAGTGACGAAATACCCCTACAATCTGAAAAGACGGCAGTATAGTGGGTAGTTTTTGATGAAATAATGTAAAGACATATGAAAGCCTTGACCGAGAAAAATTAAATGGCAAAAAGGCTACTAAACATAAGCGAGGCGTCGGAATATCTGGGGGTTGCGGAGAAGACCCTTTATCACTGGGTATCTCAAAGGCGGATTCCCTTTGTTAAGTTGTCCCATAAGGTTTTAAGGTTTGACCCTGCAAGGATTGATAAATGGGTTGAAAAGAATACCGTTGATACTGTGCGTGCTGTTGATTTTATGGGCGATAGAGTCTATAATATGATAAAGGAAAACGGCAATGGGAGTATACAAAAACAAGAAAGACGGTGCTTACTGGGTTGATTACAGGCATTTGGGAAAAAGATACCGGAAGAAGGTTGGAAAAAGCAAGAGGCAGGCAGAGGTTGTGTATGGAAAGATTAAGTTGCAGATAGCGGAAAATAAATATCTTGACGTTAAGAAAAATCAAAATATAATGCTCCCGGAATTTTTGGATTTTTACCTGAGGGATTATTCGTATATAAATAATAAACCGTCCACGCATTAT
>CAYORP010000156.1:0-4581 GCA_964406415.1 uncultured bacterium | reverse complement strand
TGCATTCAACAAATGGCATCTTGAAAAATATGGAACCGGTGCGGAGATAGAATGGATTGACCAGGGCGGGACTTCGGACAACCTGAAGTTCGTGGAATCTCTTTACAAAAAAACCCCCGACGGCATAGGGATAGACATGTTTTTCGGCGGAGGGATAGACCCGTACATCACACTAAAAGCAAAATCTCTGCTGGAACGATACAGGATACCACGAAACCTTATAAGGCAGATTCCATCACACTGTGCTGGTGTGCCCAACTACGACAGAAATTTCTACTGGTATGGTATTGTACTGAGCGGATTCGGAATACTCTACAACAAAAAAGCGCTTGAATTCCTTTCCCTGCCTATACCCTCAGACTGGGAATCTCTGGGCAATGATACTTATTACACCTGGGTGGGTAATGGAGACCCGCGTCACAGCGGAAGTCTCCATATGATGTACGAAATTATCCTGCAGGCATACGGATGGGAAAAAGGATGGGAGGTCATCTTTGCCATGGCGGGAAACACGAGAAATTTCTCTTCAAGTGCCTCCAGCGTTGCAAAAAACACCTCTTCAGGAGAGGTTGCCGTCTCCCTGTGCATTGACTCCTACGCACTGGCACAGATAGAGGTCAACGGAGCCGAAAACATGGGTTTTGTACTTCCTGAAAAACTTACGGTTATAAATCCTGATGCAATAGGCATCCTAAAGGGGGCACAAAATCTTACCACAGCACAAAGGTTCATAGATTATCTCCTTTCCTATGAGGGACAACTCATATGGATGCAGAAAAAGGGTAGGAAAGGCGGTCCTGAAGAATATTCGCTGAACAGATTCAGCATAAGGCCGGATGTTTATGAACACCCGGGGCTTGAAACGGTTTTCAACCCATACAAAGTAGAAGGAACCATCCACTACAAATTTGACCTTGCATCAAAAAGATGGAACATTCTGAACGATATGTTAGGAGCATTTGTTATAGACCCACACAACTATTTGAGAGAAAGTTGGGGTATAATATTAAGGTCGGAAAACAAAACTCTGAAAAAAAGGTTTTTTGAAATCCCTGTAGATGCAGGTTTACAAAGGTTTTTGTGGGAAAACTGGTCTGACCCGGTATTCCGTAATTATCACCTAAACCAGTGGCTTGACTTTTCTCTGAAAAAATTCAAATCAATAATAAAACAGTCAGAACTTTACAGGTAAAGATAATCCCCCTCATTCTGACCTTCTCCCAAAGAGGAGAAGGAACGGAGAAGACGGGGAAGAGGAAAAAGGTGTGAGGTAAAGGGAGAATATGGAAATTCTGGAACTGAAGGGTATTTCAAAAAGATTTGAAAGACTGGATGTACTGAAAAATGTGACATTTGCGGTTGAAGGTGGTGAAATATTTTTTATTTTAGGGCCTTCAGGTTGCGGTAAGACAACCCTTTTAAGGATTATAACAGGATTCACTTACCCTGACTCAGGGAAGGTTATACTTGCCGGTAAAGACATAACCAGAGTATCTCCGGCAAACAGAAACATCGGTATGGTCTTCCAGAATTATGCACTGTGGCCACATCTAAACGTATGGCAGAATGTTTCTTACGGCCCGGAGATTAAAAAATTTCCAAAGGAAATAATCAGAAAAAAGACGGAAAAGGTTCTGGAGATAACAAAACTTACCCCATTCCAAGACCAGTTCCCATCAAAACTTTCAGGAGGACAGCAACAGAGGGTTGCACTCGCAAGGGCAATAATTATGGAACCGAACCTCCTCTTACTTGACGAACCTCTCAGCAACCTTGACGCCAGATTGAGGGAAGAGATGCGTTCGGAAATACGCAGGATACAGAGGGAAACGAAAATTACCATGCTTTACGTTACCCACGACCAGAAAGAGGCAATGGCAATGGGTACAAAAATAGCGGTAATGAATGAGGGGAAACTGATACAGACAGGAAGCCCTGTTCAGATATACTCTGAACCTGCGGATAAATTCACGGCATCCTTCCTTGGAGACATAAATATACTAAAAGCAGAAGTCACAGGCAAAAGCGATAAATATCTTGAGGTAACAACTCCGGAAGGACCTTTCCATCTGACTAAAAGAGGTCTTTATGAGACGGGGATGAAAATAGAAATAGGTTTCAGACCCGAGAATGTCTTTTACGGACAGGAGATAAATATAATAACAGGCAGGGTTACGGAAACCGAATATCAGGGAGAAACAGTAAAGGTAAGTATAACAACAGACAGGGGAAACAAATTCCAACTGCGGATGTTTTCCGGAGACTACAAAGATATAAAACAGGAAGGCAAAATTTCGTTTTCCGTGTCACCCGATGACTTTATAATCTTTACCTAAAATGAGGATAAAAAGCGTCTATATATTTTGTTTCGCTTTCCTGCTGTACTTTCTTGCTTACCCCCTGTTACACATACTTTCGCAGAGTTTTGTTATTGACGGTCACTTTACCCTGAATATCTTCAAAAACGCACTCGGCAACTATGTGGTCAGAAGGTCCATAGTTAACAGTTTTTCTCTTGCCACACTTGTGGTGCTATCAACAACTGCAATAGGTTTCCCCCTTGCTTTCCTGTTTGCAAGATACAGTTTCCCCGGGAAAAATATTTTCAGACCCCTGCTCTTTCTGCCTCTCATAGTAAGCCCTTTTGTAGGTGCCATAGGAATGATGCAGATACTATCAAGATTTGGAAGTCTGAACCTTTTACTTCTTAACATGGGGATAATAAAACATCCTGTTCCATGGCTCGGTTCCGGATTCCCTGGAATATTCGTTCTGCTGACACTTCACCTGTATCCCATAATGTTTTTGAATATCTCTTCTTCACTGAACAATTTTGACATATCTTCAGAAGAAGCATCTTACAACCTGGGCGCGGGATTCCTGCAAACAATGAGAAAGATTACGTTCCCCCTGCTCCTTCCGGGATATTTCGCCGCCGCATCCATCATCTTTATATGGGCTCTCACTGACCTTGGAACACCGCTTGTTTTTGAATACAGAAACCTCATATCCGTACAGATATTCAACAACATAAAAGACATAAATACGAACCCTCAGGGCTATGCACTGGTTCTACTCGTAGTTTTGATAACACTTATACTTTTTGTCCTTACAAAAAAACTCATAGAGAAAAGGGACTACACCACAGGAAGAACCGTCATCAATGCTGTAGAAAAACCGCTGAAGGGGAAAAAACTTTTTATCTTTTACTTTTCACTGGCAGTTCTCCTTCTTCTGAGTTTATTGCCTCATATAAGCATTATCTTAAGTTCAATCTCTCAGAAGTGGTTCTTTACGATATTACCATCTGAATATACAGGAGGGTTTTACAAAACAGTGTTTGCCCACCACCTGACAAAAACAGGCATCTTCAACAGTCTGTTTTTAAGTTCAGCAAGCACGCTGATAGACATAATATTCGGTTTTACCATCGGGGTTATTCTGGCAAGGACAAAACTAAAGGGTAGAAACATCCTTGACCTTCTATCTATGCTTCCTCTTGCAATACCCGGCATTGTCATGGCTTTTGGATATTTCTCTCTGTTTTCAAATACCATTCTTGACCCGAGGAATAATCCGGTTATACTGCTCGTTATCAGTTACAGCATCCGTCGCATTCCATACCTGGTAAGAAGTACGTACTCTTCTTTCCAGCAGTTAAGCGAATCTGTTGAAGAAGCATCATTCTCTCTGGGGGCAGATACCGCTACCACCTTTAAGAGAATAACATTTCCACTTGTAAGTCCGGGGCTTTTTGCAGGAGCAGTACTTGCCTTTTCATTTTCCGTGATGGAGGTCAGCAGCAGCCTTATCCTTGCCGTAAGAGAACGTCACTACCCCATCGCCAAGGTTATCTATACACTTGCAGGCCGGGTAACGGACGGCCCGTATGTAGCCTGCGCACTCGGGGTTATGGGAATGGTCCTTGTAGGATTATCCTACTACGTATCATCCAGACTTGTCTCAAAAAAAATAGGTGAGTTCTTCCGAATCGGATAGGCACAGTTATTTGATACAAACGCATTAAATCCATCACCCTGTCCATTTAAAAACAGGGAAAAGGCCATGAAACTCTTTATGCAATAATCTCTGGTATACCAACTGTGTGTCCTCCTGCACAAAAGAAAAGACTATCCTTTTTAAACATGGTTACAGACTTACCTGTTGATTCAACGCGTGCTACCGCAGCATATCCTGGAAATTTAGGAAATTTATCTCCACAATAATCTGAGGCCAGTTCTGTCCCAGGACTGATAAGTGTATATAGTGTCCTGCCAAAAATTTCATCGTCTGCCACTACCCTGGAATGTTCAATAACCTGCAGTTCTGCTTTCTCTTTTTCCTTTATGACTATCGCCTTTTCTTGTATAACAGACATTTTTCTCTTCCTTCTTGTTGAATCTTTACTAAAGAGAATTAAACGAGACTTATATTTTCACTCCAACCTCTTTTGCTATATGGCGTATATGATGAGATGCCAGTTTATATTCTTCCTCTGATGTCTGATGTTCAAGCATTAACGGAATGTCACCGTTTACCCTGTCCACCTCTTTAAGATATGTATGATAGTCCAGGCCTCCC
>CAYORP010000155.1:0-4891 GCA_964406415.1 uncultured bacterium | reverse complement strand
ACTGCAGGCCACTGTTGCTCGTGTTCAACTGAAAAAGATGGATAGAAGGATAGACAAACAGATAAAAAATTACAGGCATATCGTAGCGAAACTCAACCTGCCTGAAGGTATCCGTCCCATCAAGGACAATGACCCGGAAGGCGGATGCCGGACGACTATGGGTATTCTCTGGCCCTCAAAGGAAATTGCACAGTATGCGGGTAAGGCTCTTTCTGCCGAAGGTATAAGCGGGGGTACTCATGATACTGAGGTTCGCGACTGGCACGTATACAAATACTGGGAACACATCCTTGAGAAAAAAACTGCTACAGAGGAAGGCTGTCCATACACCTGTCCATACTACAAAGGGAGGTTGCCTGCCTATTCTACTGATATGTGCCCGAAAACCCTGGACTATCTGTCACGGACCACATTTATTCCTGTAATCCCGGAGATGACAGAAGAAGAATGCGGACAGATTGCCGTAGGTATAAACAAGGTTGCATGGGCAGTGAGTGAAAGGTTCTTAAAGGGGGAAAAAGATGGGTAAGAAAAAACCGAATCTTGTGCTGGTATTTGCAGACCAGATGCGGTATATGGATATGGGTTGTACGGAGAATGAACAGATACAGACTCCCAACCTGAATAAAATGGCATCAGAGGGCGTTATCTTTGATAATACAGTCTCCAACTGTGCTGTTTGCGGACCAGCACGTGCAATGATGATGACAGGTTTATATACACATTCCAATACAGTCTTTACGAACAACATAAGACTTCCTGATGACATCCCTGGGATGGGCGATATGCTGAAAAAAGAAGGTTACAGTACAGGTTACATAGGTAAGTGGCACCTTGCAGGGGAACCGGCTGAACAGGGATACGTGCCGCCTGGACCAATGAGGCATGGTTTTGACTACTGGGCTGTCCACAACTGTTCCCACAAATATTACAACAGTATCTATTATACTGACAGTCCTGAACCAATAGTTATGGAAGGATGGCAGCCTGATAAACAAACTGACCTTGCTATAGAGTATATAAAAGGACATACCCGAAAAAATGAGGGTGGAGATTCCCCATTTGCTCTCGTTCTGTCATGGGGACCTCCCCATACCCCATTTATTGCACCCCGGGAATATGTTGATTTATACCCGACGGACAAGATTAGACTGCGTCCCAATGTTGATAGATATGACTGGTTGAATGTTATTGACAGTCAGATACCATCCGCTTACAGGGAATGGTGGGAGCGAAACAATTACAGACACTTTGGAAAGGATGCTTTACAACCAGAGTTGATACTGCGTGAGTTTACGTCAAACTACTATGCAGCCATTACAAATCTTGACTACAATATGGGAAGGATTATGGAGTCTCTTGCCGAGGCGGGAATAGATAAGGAAACACTTCTGGTCTTTACGTCTGACCACGGGGAGATGCTCGGTTCGCACGGACAACTTCACAAGTGGCAGCCCTGGGAGGAATCAATAAGGGTGCCTTTTATTGCAAAACTTCCGGGGGTTATTCCTGAAGGATTCAGGACAACAATACCTTTTGGGACACCTGATATTCTGCCGACCCTTTTTGGGCTGATGGGGCTGGATGTACCCGGTCATATAGAGGGAAAGGACCTGTCGTTTTTTGTGAAGTCTCCTGAAGAGCCAAAAGAAAAAATACCCCTATCCACTTTCATTTACTGTATGTGTGCCGCTACAACCTGGGGCAGGAGATGGGGCTCAAGTGGAAGGGGTATGCCTGACGGTTTTTTCAGGCCATACAGGGGTGTTAGGACCCAAACGCACACCTATGTGAGAGATAAACAGGGCCCGTGGTTTCTTTATGACAACGAGAAGGACCCATATCAGTTGAACAATCTGATAGAGAAAGAAGGTGGTTCATATGTTCCGTCAGAACTTGAAAATGAACTGAAATACTGGCTTGAACGTACCGGAGATTACTTCGGGAAAAATGAAGACTACCAGAAACTTGTAGACATCAACACGGGGGTGGTTACTGACAGAGAATCCCTGCATTTGTAAAAGGAGAAGCCTATATGGGTATTAAATTTTTTGATGCGAATGTGTATGTTGGGTTACCTAAAAGAAGTATTTACAAACCGGTAGTCTCCTCGAAAGAATTGCTTGAGGAACTTGACAGACAGGGAATAGAAAAGGCGGTTGTATGGCACATATCTCAGTATGATTTATCTCCCATAGAGGGAAATAAAATTCTGTCAGAGGTGATAAAAGGAGAGGAAAGACTTTACGGGAGTTGGGTGATACTGCCGCCACAAACAGGAGAGGTTATCACAGAGAACTTTTTCAAGGATATGAAAGAGAACCGCATTGTATCTTTACGTGCATTCCCCGACTACCACCGATTCTTTTTAGAGCGGATTGTCTTTGGCAGTTTTCTGAATGAGGTCAGCGAACGGAAAATCCCCCTTTTACTATCAATGGAAAAGGGTATTTCCTGGCAGGGTGTATATCATCTTATGGAGGGGTTTCCTTCTATCACCTGCATACTTTGCGACATAGGTATCCACGGCGTTGACAGGTATACTTGGCCTCTTCTGGAAAACTACAAGAATGTTTATCTTGAAACAAGTCTTCTTGCTCTGGGCTGTGGACACCTTGAGGCAACGGTAAAGAAATACGGGGCGGAGCGCATTGTGTTCGGAAGCAACTTCCCGGAAAGGTATCCTGAAAGTTCTGTCCTGGAGGTACTGCATTCCGACATTTCCGAAAAAGACAGGGAAAAAATAGTCAGTCTGAATCTTGAAAGGATAATATCAGAGGTTAAACTATGAAAACAGAAAAATTGAGAGATGAATTTTATAAAAACGGCAGGTTTAACAGCCTGCCTGTTTATGACCTTCACGGACATATGGGTAACTGGGTAGGTATCCACTTTCCCTGTGCATATGTTGATGATATGCTCAAGAATATGGACAGGTCAGGGGTGAAGATACTTGTTTTCAGCCATCATGCAGCACTCCTCGCTCCGGATATCGGAAATAAGTCAAGCATTGAAGCGGTGAAGAAATATCCAGAAAGGTTGCGTGCTTACTGTGGAATTAACCCCAACTACCCTGAGATTATAAAAAAAGACCTGAGTTCATTTGATAAGTACTACAAAAGTATCTACGTGGGATTTAAATTCTTGTCCGATATCACGGATACCCTGTAACTGATGCCCGTTACGAGCCTGCATGGGAGATGGCAGATAGTAAAGAACTTCTGGTCTTGTTACATACCTGGGGCGGTTCTTTAAATGATGGACCCATTCCGATACGTAAGGTTGCGGAGAAGTACCACAAGGTTAAGATTCTGCTCGGGCATTCCTGCCACGGAGAATGGGACAGAGCGATTGAACTTGTCAGGGATTTTCCCAACATCTACCTTGAGATGTGTGCAGTTCTGGATGAACGTGGTATTATGGACAGGATGGTTGAACAGATTGGGTCAGACCGGCTTATTTTTGGCACCGATTTCCCCTGGTTCAGTTACAACTACTACATAGGTGCAGTCCTCGGTGCTGACATATCAGATGAAGACAGAACAAAAATTCTTTATTCCAACGGGGCAAAACTTCTCTCTCCGCACCTGCCTTGAAATGAAAGACTGTTTATGGCTTTCAGCAAACAGGGGATGAAGTCTTCACCACCTGAAATGAAATAACAATGGTAGATATGAAAAAATCAGTAGTACATCCTACCGAGGAGTCAGCAGCAAAAGTTTTTCCTGTTAACATTGAAGACGTCAGGATAAAAGGATTTCTTGGTGACAGGTTACGAATTAACAGGGATATAAGCATACCGTCATTGTATAAAAACTTTTTAAAATACGGAACGGTTGACAATTTCAAGATTGCTTCCGGAGAGAAAACGGGAGATGTTACAAGGCGTCTTGCTACGGATTCCGACCTTTATAAGTGGATGGAGGCGGTGAGTTACGACCTTCAAAACGAATACAGGAAAGAACGGGGAAACCTTATTGAAGGTTTAATCTCCACTATAGTAAAGACTCAGGAAAGGTCAGGATATATTGATACCTTTTATACAGGAGGATACAGGAAGCAAAGGTTCAAAAACCTTGGTTCCTCCCACGAACTTTACTGCGGAGGTCACCTTATACAGGCGGCAGTTGCCCACTACAGGGCAACGGGAAAGGACAACTTTTTAAATATTGCTGTCAGGTGGGCAGACCTTATCTGCAGAAGGTTTGGCAGAGGCAGGATTGAGGAGAATGATGGACATCCTGAGGTGGAGATGGCTCTTGTTGAACTGTACAGGGTGACCGGCAGAAAAAAATATCTGCACCTTGCTGAATTCTTGATGAGTATGCCGTACAAAATACTTGGCGGTTATTCATTTCTGGAGTTTCCTGAGATAACGGGGCATGCGGTAAGAATGATGTATCTCTGTTCTGGGGCGGCAGACTATTACACAGAGACAGGAGATGGCAGATACCTTGAAAAACTGCTTGCTCTGTGGGATGACATGGCAAACAGAAAGGTCTACATAACAGGCGGGGTCGGCTCAAGGTATGCCGGAGAGGCGTTTGGTCTGCCCTACGAACTGCCGAATTTAAGGGCATATGCCGAAAGTTGCGCCGCTGTAGCATCAATGATGTGGAACTACAGGATGTTTCTTATTACCGGGAAGGCAGGTTTTATGAACCTGTTTGAGAATACACTCTATAACGGGTTTCTTTCGGGTGTCTCGCTGAACGGCAGGGAGTATTTTTATAAAAACCCACTGGCTTCAAGAGGAGAACACCAGAGAAGTCCGTGGTACACCACAACCTGCTGTCCCCCGAACATACAGAGGATGCTTGCATCCCTGCCGGGCTATTTCTACGGAGTAAACAAAGAGGGCATCTGGGTAAGTCTTTACGGAGAGTCAGAA
>CAYORP010000154.1:0-19756 GCA_964406415.1 uncultured bacterium | reverse complement strand
ATATTCATAGGACTATCTCCTGAAAGTATATATTTACGTTAGATTTTTAACGGTTTCATTTTAAACTACATTCTAAAAAGATTCAAGTGCCAATCTTCTGGGTATTGGCCGCCATAATCTTTAGACTGCGTTCTCCACACGATTAAAAGAAAAATATCTCCGTTTTTCAATTCGGATCCTTAGCAAAAATCTCTTCAAATGACTTGTGAATTTTTATAAACGCCTGTAGTACATCCGGGTCAAAAGACTCCGGGGAAGTTTTATCATCCCCCTGTGTGATTATTGAAAAAGCCTTACGGTGTGCAAAGGATTTTTTGTATGGCCGCCTGCTTCTCAATGACTCGTAAACATCACAGATTGTAAGAATCCGTGCCTCTATGGGAATCTCCTCTCCTTTTAACCCACATGGATATCCACTGCCATCCCATTTTTCGTGGTGATAACGGGCAATAGATGCAGCCATTCGTATCATAGGATGAACGGAACCGGAAAGAATCTTCTCTCCTATAACCGTATGCGTTTTCATAATTTCAAATTCCTCTGGCGTCAGAAGACCCTGTTTTAGAAGAATTTTATCGGGTATCCCTATCTTGCCTACGTCATGCATTGCACTGGCTGAAGTTATTTTTTCAATGAAGTCCTCAGACATTCCGAGGAATTCGGAGAGTTTCTTTACAAACAGCCTTATTCTCAGCAGGTGCCTGCCTGTATATGTATCCTTGGATTCGGTAGCGGTTGCTAAACGCAGAACTGCTTCGTTACTCATAGTTTTAATCATTGTAAGAGCGTCTGACAGTTCTGAAGTTCTTTCGTCAATGAGAGTCTGAAGTTTTTCCTGGTAGGTATCTTCTATTGTTATGAGTTTTTGTATCCTTGAGTTAATTCCCTCGGTTGACAGTAAAGTCAATAATCCTTTTCCCTGTCTCTGTCCTAAGATTTCTATCTTGTTCATAACGGGTAGAGAAATTATGGATGAATATTTAACATCAAGTTCTCTTGCGGCTTCGTCCAGTCTGTATATGTAGGTTGTCACGAAGACAAAAAAAGCGGAGATGTAAAAAAATGTGGGTTCTGTCCAGAAATTAAGACGTGTAAAAACCAGGAATGTAAAAACTGAAATCACAAGAAATTTTGTTATCAACAGAAAGATTGATGTCTTCTCACTTGTCTTAACAAAAATCATGAAAAGAAGAAGAAAAATAAAAAAACCGCACAGGTATTTCGGCCATGTAGTTATTGTTCTGATATGAGAATGAGCAAGTATGTTGTTGATGATATTTGCATGTATTTCAACACCTGGTGTACCATCTCTTTGCTGGGTGAATGGTGTGAATTTTCTGTCAATAAAACCTGGTGCTGTCAAACCCAATAGAACAATTTTATTATGAAAAAAAGAATCCGGATATTTCCCGTTAACAATATCTGCCATTGGAATATAGGGGAAGGTTGCCGGTGGACCGTAATAATTTATTAACATCCTGTCGGACCGCAAAACTTCTTTATCCTGTTTTGACTTTAAGATTGCAGAGGGTAAAACATCTCTATTAAATTTTTTATCTGTAAATGTTTCATATATCGCCGAGGTAAAAGATGGAATTGAGACATTTTCATAATAGATTGTGTGATAAACTTCCCTGACAACCCCGTCTATACCCGGTTCCGCGTGAATATGACCGATTTTACGCGGGGTGAAAATTTGCAGGGGATAGATAGGTTCCATATAATAGTTGAAATAGATGGGAAGTACAACACTGCCGTGTTTTTTTATCGCTGACGAGAGTTTAGAGTCTTTGCTTGAAGGTTCTGCCAGTATGATATCAAGGCCTACTGCGCCGGCTTCCTGAGTTTCTGCAAGGAATTCAGCGTAGTAGTTCCTGTTGAAAGGCCATCTACCAAATTGCTTGAGAGTTTTTTCGTCAATTGCTGCAATGACGATTCTCTCATCCGTTTTTACGGGACCTTTAAGTCTGGTAAACAAATCATAAATGGTGCTGTCAAAACTCAAAAAAAAACCAAGGTAATCAGTAAGGATAATCAAACAGATGCCGATTATGAAAAAAATGATATAACCTGCTATCCTTTTTTTGAATGGAAACTTCCTCATTACCTGACCTCTAAAAATAGACCTAAATTCCAAGAAGGAAGAGTAATCCTGCAAGACCTCCAATGCCAAGTAGCGGTAGATAATTTCGTTTTATCTCAAAACTCTGAGGTTTTGAAAAAGCGCCTTCCCTGTTTTCAGAATCCATACCGCTTATTCTTACATAATAGGTGCCTGCCTGCTCAGGTTTTTCAAAGGTTATTTCGGGGAGTTCCACCTTGCGGTCAACCATAACCTTTTCAAATTTTTCATCCCTTGACATCTGTACGTGATACGTAATATCTTTTCCAAGATTTTTCCACCGTATTTTTATACTGTTCTTGTCCATCTCAGGGGATTCTACAGGAGGAGATGGTGGCGGAGGGATAAGCGTAAATGATAGTACATCTGACCATTCACCCTGATAGTTGTCAGCCGCTATACAACTTACCCTGAAATAATAATCATTATAAGCAAGGTTGCCTGTAGGATATTCGGGGTTTACCAATTTCTTGTCTTCCTTTACAAGTTGCTGGAATTCCGCATCCTTAGCAATCTGTACGTGATATTTGTCTGCATCACCGACCTTCAACCATCTGCACCTCAACGCTTGCGATTTATATTCTCCTCTGTCAGCAGGTATCTCAACGAAAGGCGGAATGGGATTTACCCTGATGTTAATCTCAACTGTCTCTGAAGGCAAACCTTCAAGCCCAAGGTTGTCAATGCTGTTGCTTTGCATAAAATACGTTCCGTCCTCTACGTCAGTCATTTTAAAGGTATCCTGTGTGCCTATAACCTCTTCTTTCGCAATGTTTTTGATGTCTCTGTCCCTTGCAATGACCACCCTGTAAGAGACAGCGCCCTCAACCTTTTCAAATGAAAGTTGAACGGGGAATTTTTTGTATAGAGGAGACGGTTTGAATGCCAGCACAGGAGGTTCCAACAATTTTTTAGGAGGTATGGGAATCTCGTCTTTGTGAACGATGGTTCCTTCCCCTTGTTTAACCTCTACCATTTTCTTTTTGCCTTCAACGGTTACTTCACCCTCAAGTACTTCAAACTGGGAGGTCCCGTCCGGCAGGACAGAACTCCTGAAGATAGTTCCCCTGACGCCGAGAACTGCTGTTGGGGCCTCTATCTGAACCGCGGATTCCCGTCCGGTGGCCTTCTGAATATTTGAGATGAGTTTCCCTGTACTGATGGACATCTTGTACCTTGAGTATTTATCACTGCTTTTCCGTGCGGTTTTCAGTCCTATTGTTGTATTCGGTTTCAAAAGGAAGATGTTACCGTCTTCAAACTTGATTTCAACACTGCTTTCATCTCCTGTACGTACAAAAGAACCTTCTTCAAGTTTTTCATTGAGACCAAGGGGTGTCCACTCTTCTGCATCCTTGGTTTTAGCCTCAGCAGTGCCCTGTAAAAAGGTTACACTACCTGCTACAGGAGTCCCTTTCATTAATTCAGCAGGTATTAAAAGAACCTGTCCCGGCAGTATTACATCAGGATTTTTCAGGTTGTTAATCTTTGCGATTGTTCTCCATTGGGAGGGGTCTTCAAGATATTTATTGCAGATTCGGATGAGACAGTCACCTTTTTCAACCTTAACCTGAACCGCTGATTCGTCCTGTGCTGCACCGGTTAGGAATAGCATAAAAACGGAAAATAATACCATAATAAACAACAGTCTTGTTTTTTGCATTTGACACCCCCTGTTTATGGGACTATACTTCTTTTATCTATTATAGAATTTTTATTCACAATCAGTCAATTTTATTTGTTGTGATATACTGTATAGAAAAGTTGCAGGCATATGAAGGTAGAAAATAATAGAAAATCCCCCCCTTGAGAAAGGGGGGATAGAAAGGGGATTTTGGAGGAGATAAAATGGCTGCTGAAAATGAAAGTGCGACGAAAATATACACAGTTTTTGTTTCCAGAGGATATGGCGGTGCAGGCGGATTTCCCGAGAATTTTGTAAGTAACGAAGATGTGATAAACAGACTGAAGAAAGACTGCAAGGGGGATGTGGATTTTATCGTAAGAGACATATCAGATGGGAAAATAAACGTTGAGTCGGTTCTCAGAGAACTTTCAGATATGCAGGAGGTACCTGACGGGGTGCTGGTGTTCGGGACATCCGACAGGAAGCAATATCCCTTAGCACTGACAGGACTTCCGACGATAGTTGCCTACAACCTTTTTGAGTTTATGCATCTTCCGTATGAACTCTACTATGAAAAGGGAAAAGTCCTGACAGTTTGTATAGACAGAATAAATACGACACGCCCTTCCGTTTCCATCTCTATGTTTGCGGACCTTGTGGGAAAGATTGGACTTATACAATCTTTAAGGAAGATGAAGGAAGCAACAATCATCAGTGTCTCTCCCTACAAAAATATGGCTGTTGTGGACCGTATGAATCTTCCTGTAGGATATAATGAACTCTTAACTGATTCTCTTAAAGATACCCTGGGGATAAAACTCATAAGGGTAAAGCCCGAGGAATTTTATAAGTCTGTAAAGAGCGCTGATATGAAAGAGGCAAAAAAAATTGCAAAGATGTGGATTGCTGAAGCAAAAAAGATGGAAGATACGACAGAGGAAGAGGTGGTGAAATCAGCGAAGATGTATCTTGGTTTTAAGGCACTTAAGGAAAGGTATAATGCCTCTGCCATTACCACTCATATGAGGTTTCTTGCAGACAGTAATAAGATGGAAGATAGGGCGTGGCCCAGTTTTGCCAATACGGAATTTCAGAAGCAGGGTGTAGTTGGCCTCTGTCAGGACTATCCGCACATAGCGGCAACCCACCTGCTTGGTTACTATCTGACGGGAAGGCCCAGTATGCTTGGTGACCTTATGCTCGACCCTTTTAACAGCGTTTCAATCATTTTGCACTGTGGTGCTCCTGTAAATCCTTTTGGTAACGACAGGGTTCCATATGCCTTGACTTCTCACGCTGAAAGTCCCGTCAGAGGGACCATGAAACCCGGATCAGGAGCCTGTCTGCAGATAGACCTGCCTGTAAACGAGATTGTTACCATATGGAAGATAGACCCTATCAGCAAAAGGATTATCTTACATACCGGAACAAGTGTTGATGGACGGAAGATTTACAAAAACTTTGACGATATAATGTGCAGGACAAAACTGGTTGTCAGGACTGAAGCAAAAAGAGTCCAGAGGCATGCCTATCCGGATAGGTATGGAATCCACAGGTCTGCAATCTTCAGTGACATAAGAGAAAAGGTAAAAGACGTGGGGACTCTTCTTGGATTTGATGTAATTGAGGAGGATGTGTAAGGTTTTTTTAGCAGAGGTGGGTTAAAGTGAGGGAATGGAATGATACAGGATATTGAGGGCAACGTAAAGAAGATACTGTCTGAACTGCCGCCCGGGGTTGAACTTGTGGCAGCGGCGAAGACGAGAACCGCAGATGAGGTTTTAAAGGCAATTGACGCGGGGGTTAAGATTATCGGAGAGAACTATCTTCAGGAAGCGCTGGATGTCTTTGACGTAATAGGAGGAAAGGCCTCCTGGCATTTTATCGGACACCTTCAAAAGAATAAGGTCAAGAAGGCGGTGAGGATTTTTGATATGCTGGAGACAGTTGATTCTTATGAACTGGCAGAAAAGATTGACAGGCACTGTGCCGAGATTTCCAGGGTAATGCCTGTTTTGATTGAGGTCAATAGCGGTAAGGAAGAACAGAAATCAGGTGTGTTGCCTGAGGATGCGATTGGCCTGATAAAAAGGATTTCAAACTTCGGGAATATAAAGATTCTTGGTTTGATGACTATGGGGCCCAGGTTCGGCAATCCTGAGGATGCCCGTCCATATTTTGTAGAGACAAAAAAAATCTTTGATGAGTTAAAGGAACTCAACATACCCGGAGTTGAAATGAAATACCTCTCTATGGGTATGACAAACTCCTATAAAATTGCCATAGAAGAGGGTGCGAGTGTTGTAAGAATAGGGAGCAAAATCTTCGGAGAGAGAGAGTCCTAATACCGGCCGTATTCCATCAGGGCCTCATACATAGCGACAATATTCTCCGGCGGTACGTCATTTTGTATGTTGTGAACGGTGTTAAATATAAATCCTCCCCCGGGCGCCAGAACTTCTATGTTTTTTTTAACCTCCTCTTTTATTTTTTCAGGTCCTGCATTTGGTAAGATGTGCTGGGTATCTACGCCTCCTCCCCAGAAGGTCAGGTCTTTGCCAAATTCTTTCTTCAGTTTGGTAAGGGTGGTGCCTTCGTCTGTTATCTGAACCGGATTTAAGATATCTATGCCTATTTCTATGAAATCCGGAATGATGCTGTAGATAGCTCCGTCTGAATGAAAAAATGTATAAAACGGCTCGGGAAAAATTTCTTTCTGGGTCTTAAACAGTTCTCTGTGTCTGGGTTTTATGTAGTTTAGATACATCTTGGGGGAAATCAGCAGACTCTGCTGACTACCTATATCGTCCCCTTCCCTGATAAACTGAATGTATTGACCGACCTTTTGGGCGGCTACCTTATAGAACCTTAACTTCAGTTCCAGAAACTTGTCCATAATCTTACAGGCAAGTAAAGGGTTCACAGCAAGGTCAAGATAAAACTGTTCGTATCCCCTTATGCGGCAACTCATTTCAAAGATGCCAGAACCGAAACTTTCAAGCATCACCGCGTATCCATCTTCGTTGTATTTTTTCGCTTTTTCAGCGAGCCCTTCAAAAAGATAAGGCAGGGTTGGGTCAGGCCATTTGAACTTTTCCACATCTTCTTCTGTAATATTCCCTGCAAGAGGGCTTTCCACTACGTCAAAGTAAAAACCGTCATTGGGCATTTTCCATCTTATCCCCCACTCATCAGTAAATGCTTTTCCGTTATCAGGGAGGACCTCAATATCAGGATTTTTCCTCCCTATATTGGGCACCAGCCCTCTTGTGTCAACCTGCAGTCTCTTCATAATTTCTTCTCCCGGAGAAGATAACTGCTGTACTGTGTCAAAGAAAACAGGTGTTTCTTCTTCAAATCCTAAATGATGAGCGAGGTTCAGATAGGCTGTTTTTGTAATGCCAGTAACAAACGAACTTCCCAGGTCAAAAGGAACTCTGTCAGGTTCTCTGTGTTGCAGTGCCGTAAGGATTCTGTCTAAACTTTTTAAGTTCAGGTTGTCGGGCATTTATGTAGCCCTCCTAATTTCAGTCAATCTTTCTGGCTTCCAGTAGTCTTACATAATTACCGAAGAAGAGAGATTCAGCAAATCCTCCAAAGTTGTAACCTTCCAGTATGTGTTTCCAGTCCTTCCTGATGAAGTCAAAGGCGTAAGGACACTCTATCCTTTTGAATAGAAGTCTAACATGCAAAGGCGACCTGTCAAAGGAAAATTCATTGTAGTCAAGTATGAAAAAACTTCCGTTATTCTTTAGTAACGCAGAAACATTTTTTATTATTTTTTCTTGTGCGGTCTGGGGAAATCCGTGAAATACAAACGAGATGAATGCCTTATCAAATTTTTCTCTGAAGGGGAGTTCCCGGTCTATCCTTGCCTGAACAATCTTAACATTGGGATAGCCTGCGCATTTTTTCTTGAACTGGGTTGTCATCTCTCCGGATATATCAACTCCAGTTAACCCACCGTCATTAGAAAGATATCTCAGCATTAAACAGGCGTTTCTTCCGGTTCCTGCTCCCAGGTCAAGTATTCTATCCTGTGGCTTAATTTTCATTGACGCAACAGTTTTTTTTATGAAGTATGAATATCTACCCAGGGTTGCAACGTTAAGTATTGCATCATAGTGCCTTGCCATAAAGCCTTGAATCTCAACCTTTGATTCGGGATAATATCTGTCCATAAGAACCTGCTTAAATAAATATTATATACCTGCTGAACCGCATCTAAAAATTAATTCTGGCTTTTTTTATTTTTGATAAGTCTTCTCTCGGCTCCACAACCTGATAACTGAGTATAAAACCGGCCAGGAGCGTCAACAGGGTTGTACCAAAAAGGAAAATGTAAGATATGTGCTGAATTATAATGCCTCCTATTAGAGGGAAAATAGCCACAGGGAAGGTGAGGGTGCCGTTAAGACTCAGATATGCAGGACGGTCTTTCTGCGGTGCTATGTCCAGTAAAAAATTGTTTTTCCCGATGGAGTAACCGGCGGTAAAGAAGCCTACAGAAACAAATAAGAGAATAAAAAGGACTGAGAGGTCCGGAGTCGTTATGATTGCAAGTAAAGGAATTGTCAGACTCACTAAAGCACTTACCTGCAAGACCTTTTTGTTCCCCACAAAATCTGATAAATACGCCCAGAAAAAATTTGACAGTGCACTGCCAATCATCTGAGCCGCAAGAAAGATACCCACCATCTCCAATTTAACATGTAATAAATTTTTGGCATAGATTACATAGAAAGGCAGAGCCATAGCGCTACCTCCAATAAGTATTTCCACCAGCAGAAATTTTCTGTAATTACTGTCATTTTTTAAAATCCTTAATGACTTTTTGAGAAAATCCTTGAATTTCAGGCGGTTTTTGTGCACCTCTTCTACTGGTTCTTTTACAGAACCCAATCCAAGATAGGATATGCCAATGAGTATGAAAGCAAGGAAAAAAAGGATGGAAAAATTCTGGGGGAAGGAGATGTTCTTATTACCCAGAATATATTTGGTTAAGAACCCCGACCCGATTGCCAGCACGCTTCCTAAAAGTTGACGGTACCCGAAGAACCTACCTCTTAAATTGGAAGGGAGAACCTTTCCCCAGATGTCATAAAAGGGTATGGTAGCCACTCCTCCCATAAAGGTAAACAGAAAAAGCAGAAAGAAGAGAGATAACATTGTTAAATTTGGATGTGAGACAGCAAAGAGATATGTTATCAGGGACAAAAGGCCCCAGCAGATGGTACGTATGGCAATTGCACCTCTTAAAAAAGGTCTTTTATAGTCTTTGTTCTCCAGTATGTTTGCCACAAACAACTGAGGCAGTACACCGCTCAGCCCCCCAAGACTGCCTGTGATTGTGGAGGAAAGTCCTATGAGCACCTTGGAAGTTGTCAGATTGTTCAGAAAAACAGGCAGGATGGTATTCGGATTCCCAAATGTATAACCACCTGTGTAGAAGGTGCCATGAATGACACCCATAACAAAGTTCCATTTTAAATCGGCGTTTTTATTTTGTGTTTTAAGCGGCATCTTATTGTGGTTTTTCTCATACAGGTTTTATTCTATTGGGTTCTGGTGTCCTGACAGATTTCTTTCCGAAACTTCAAAATTTCACACTCCTGCAGTTGGTTGTCATGAACCAGTTTTTCAGTGAATTTGTCTTCCAGATGGAACCCGAACACCTTAAACTCTTTTATGAAATTTTTTAAAGATAGATTTAGTTCCGTTACATGTGTCGGTAAAACGAGCACAACCCCGCCCGGTTTTAGTATCTCATAAATCTTACCAATAATTTTTCTGCGGGAAGACTTCTCTGGAAAATAGCCCGGGTGTAAAACGTCAAAAAGGATTGCCCTGTCAATAGAATGTTTCTCTATCTCGCTCTTCCAGTCAGGGTTTTCTATCAACACTATATTTTTAAGGTGTTCGGCTTCAGCCCTTCCACGGAGTTCACCCAACCTGTTTTTTTCTTTTTCCACCCCATAAACCCTTCCTTTTTCACCAACAATCTTGGCTGCGGGGATGGTATAATTGCCGGACCTGCAGCCAAAATCAAGCACTGCCTGTTTTTTCCTGATTCCCATTCTTCTTAACGTCTTCTCAGATTCGCCAAGCAACCATTCCCTTACCTCTTTTTTAAGATTAGTGTTGCTTCTGTAAACTGATTCCATCTTTTTCTTTATGGTTGATTTTTTGTCTTTGCGGTCATCTATCCTGATACTGGTGACGACCCTTGTCACGTCTGAAAGAACAGATTCATGCATCTCTTTTGCAATCTTTAAAAGAGTGTTCAGAGAACGGGCTTCAATAATCGTTCCCATTGCGGTCATTTGATACTGTATGTTGTCCTTTTTTATCAGGGTATCCAGTGCCTTCTTTACGTATTTGCTGACCGATGGACTCGCTGTCCCCAGGGGCACGATGTTTATCTCCATAATAGGCATTCAGTTATCATCTCCTTTAACCTCTATTTGAGGAGTTAACAGTATTTCAGACTTCAAAGAATTGGAAATAAAACAGTTTTTCTCGGAGAGTACCATCAAACTCTTTACGGTTTCTACCTCTTCTTCAAGAGATACCAGTATTTTTGGGGTAATCATAACCCTGGTAAAGAGCAATCCCTGTTCCCCGCGTTCCAATATTCCCTCTGCATAACTTTCATAACTTAAAAACTTAAGCCCTTCCTTTTCAGCATAGTATAGAAAAGTGGTCATTATACAGATATTCACCGAACCGATAAATAGTTCTTCCGGCGTCCAGATGCCATGATGCCCCCGAAATTCAGGAGGAGTGGCGACCTCAATATCGGATTTATCATCGGAGGAAAGAATTCCTTTTCTTTCTTCTTTCCATTTAAGATAGGTTTTATAGGTGAACTGTTTCTTTATTCTCACATTGGACATTTTATCTCCTTTTTGAAATTTTTTCCTAATGTTCAGCGTCAGTAAAAAAACATAACATTATTTGAATTCTCTGTCAATGGAAAAGTGGCAGATTCAACATTTGTTCTGGGGATTTGACATTTTTGAGAACACGTTCTACCATTTCAAGACGGGGGATTAATAATTTTCACTGACACAATAGATTAACGGTACACCGCAGTATATATGAGGTGAAAGGACCTAAAATGACAGATGAGGTTGATTTGCTTGTGTTTGGACCTGTTCCTTCAAGGCGTCTCGGGCACAGTTTGGGTATAAACAATATTTTATTTAAGGAAGTTGGGTAAACAACCGTACAGATTATCCTGAGGTCAAAATGCAGAGTTATACAGTTAGACCCGTTGGAATAATACGGAACAGTTATGCAAAGCCTTCTCTTACATTAAAGAACAAGGACCTGGAACTTGACCGCGAAATTCTGACCCGAACCAAGACAGGTAAAGAGAGCATATCTGAACTTATTATCAGCAAAGAATATAAAGACTGCCTGGACGGGATAGAGGGATTTTCTCATATTATGGTGCTGTACTGGGCGCACAATATAAACGACAAAAAAAGATACGTTGCAAGGGTTCATCCGGCTGGGAAAAAAGAATACCCGCTGGTAGGTGTGTTTGCAACCCGTTCTCCTTCCCGCCCAAATCCTATCTGCGTGACGACGGTGAAACTTTTAGAGAGAAGGGGGAATATTCTGAGGGTAAGGGGACTGGATGCCGTTGACGGGAGTCCAATAATAGACATAAAGTTTCATCACCCTTCTTACGATGCTCCTCCGGATATAAAATGGCCGGACTGGATGAAGAAGTTAATAAAATATTTCAGAGAAGAACTGAAATAATATTCAATATGGAAGCGAAAGGGAGATAGATATGAAAACTATAAAGATTAAAGATGAATGGCTGAAAAGATTACTTCCGGAGGGGTTTCCTTATCCATCGTCAACGCTCATAAGCGGACCCGGGGGAACAGGAAAACCTCTGGTGGAGTTTGCGTTTATCGCTTCGTGGTTGAGGTACGGCGGTTCTGTGGTCTCCATACCTTTACAGTATCCAACGATGGAATTTGTAAGAACCGCCATGAATAAATTGTACAGCGTAAATTTAGAGGACTATCCCGGGAAAACAGCATATATAAAGTTTGACCCTCATATTGAGAAATATGAAAAATCAGAGGATAACGTTCTGAAGGCGAACCTGCTGAAACCGGATATATGGAACAAAGCGATAGAGATAGTTGAAGGCATGGTTGAAAAGAGTGATTTAGGCACCCTGGTTTTTGGCTCGGCTCTGAACCTGCTTTTATTTTCTCCCACATATAAAGAAGGTACTATAAAAAACATAGAAGAGATACTCAAGAATGATAAGAGTAAAACCTATATCTTTTCTGTGAGTACCAGTGCATTCGCAGATAAAATTAAGATATGGGAAGATGCGGTGGACAACCTGATGTTTACGAGGATGGAAGAGTCAATGAATCTATTTTTGAAGATATTAAAAATGAGAGGAGTAAGTTTTTCAGATGAGGAGGTGCGGGTTCCAATATCGCGTGAAATGTTTGATGACATTAAAGATGTTGCAGAAGCAACGAGAAAGAGGATTATACCTGCAATAACAAAAATTTAAACTGAGAAAATAATATAATGTGCTATAATTTTTGTGAAGATACTTGTATCATCTGGCATATGTCCTAAAGTAATAAGAACTGTTATTTTGCAGGCAAATTTTATGCACAGACTGAAAAGGTTTTTGCTGAAAGGTCCGCTTAACAGTTTCAGTGATATCTTTGAGTTTCATAATTTCAGAACCCCAAGTCAGACTATAAAAAATCCAGTTTGTACGTTGTTTTACCATTCCGCTCTGTTTACAAATCTACTGGTTGTTTCCCTTCTTCTATCATTCTCTGCATACACGCTCCGGGCAGAGCAGAATGTGCGGATAGGAATATATCAAAACAGTCCCAAGGTATCTATCTCCGGGTCTGGACAGGCTGAAGGAATTTTCATTGACATAATAGAAGAGATTGCAGAACAGGAAAGATGGTCCCTGAAATATGTGCCAGGGACGTGGGCTCAAGGACTTGCAAGGTTGAAGGCAGGTGAGATTGACCTTATGCCTGATGTGGCTTATACCAAACAGCGTGCCGAGACATTTGCATTTCACAGTGAGCCTGTCTTATCCGATTGGTTTCAGGTATATGCACGGCGTGGCAGTGGTATCCATTCACTACTTGACCTTGACGGCAAGCGTGTGGCTGTTCTGGAGAAGTCAATACAGCAGGATGCGTTTGAACAAATCTACAGTGAATTTGATTTAAACATAATAGTTGTGCCTCTTTCAAATTACAGTGATATGTTCATTGCTCTGAAGCAGGGATTGCTGGATGCGGTTGTCAGCAACCGTTTTTACGGAGTTCGACATGCCAGAGAGTATGATATTGAGGATACTGCTATAATATTCAATCCAACACGACTGTTTTTTGCATCTCCCAGAACAGGTGACCCTGCTCTCCTCAAATCTATTGATAAATACCTTGTAAGATTCAAGAAAAACTCCAACTCAGTTTACTATCGTTCCCTGCGGAAGTGGACCTCCGAAGAGATTATTCCAGTGGTTCCTCTGTGGTTTAAAGAAGCAGGGATAGTTACAGCAGGTATCCTCCTGTTGAGTTTTCTCTGGAGCAGGTCACTCAGGCGTCAGGTAAGGTCCCGTACCCGGCAACTGGATGAGAGCAATCAGGAAACCGCTTATCTTTACAGGGAGTTGCAGGAATATACGGAAACTCTCGAGAAACGGGTTGAAGAACGTACCGAAGAGTTGTCAAGGATGAATCAGGACCTTCTTCAGGCAAAGCAGAATGCTGAAGCGGCAGACAGGACGAAGTCTGCCTTCCTGGCAAGTATGTCTCACGAACTGCGCACTCCACTGAACTCAATTATTGGCTTTACAGGACTTCTGTTACAGGGACTGGCAGGTCCGTTGAATGAAGAGCAGACAAAACAACTCAATATGGTCAAAAACAGTGGACAACACCTGCTTGCTCTTATCAACGATGTACTTGACATCTCCAAGATAGAAGCCGGACAGATAGAGGTTGCCAGTGAGTCTTTTGATGTCTCTGAATCCATACAAAAAGTGATTGAAACAGTGAGGCCGATGGCTGACAGGAAACGTTTGCTGTTGACTGTTCAGATAGCGCAGGGTGTAAACCGTATTACCAGCGACCGCCGTCGTGTAGAGCAGATTCTTATGAACCTGTTAAACAATGCTATCAAGTTCACGCAACAGGGAGCGGTGCATGTAGATGCTCGTGTAAATGGTGGACAACTGGTCATAAGTGTATCAGATACCGGTATGGGCATTAAACCTGAGGATATCAGCAGATTATTCCAGCCTTTCAGACAGTTAGACACAGGTCTTACACGTCAGTATGAAGGTACCGGGCTGGGACTGTCCATATGTAAACGCCTGGTAGAACTGATGGGTGGTAATATTACGGTGGAAAGTGAATGGGGAAAGGGAAGTGCGTTTCAGTTTACACTGCCCATTTATCCCGAGAGGAAAGTATGAAACAAACGGTTCTTGTTATTGAGGATAACGAGCAAAATCTTTATCTCACGACTTTTTTACTGGAAAAAGGTGGTTTCAAGGTTGTTCCTGCAAGGAGTGGTCCTGAGGGGATTAAACTGGCAGGAGAGTTAAAACCTGACCTTGTTCTTCTTGATATACAATTGCCGGAAATAGATGGATATACGGTTGCACATGAGATACGCAGGAATCCCGTTTTAAAAGATGTGCCTGTTGTAGCGGTCACTTCTTACGCTATGGTGGGTGACAGAGAACGTATTCTGGAGGCAGGCTGTACCGGATATATAGAAAAACCAATCAATCCTGATACATTCGTAGGCCAGATAAAAAAATATTTTGAGCCTCGCCCTGGGGCAAAGGAGTTTTAAAATGACCATTCTTATTGTGGATGATAACGAGCAGAATCTCTATCAACTTCAGGTATTACTTGGTGGAAACGGATATAAGGTAGTTAATGCTTCCAATGGTGCTGAAGCGCTGGAAAAGGCGCGTCAGAATCCTCCGGACCTGATTATCAGTGATATTCTTATGCCTGTCATGGACGGGTTTACCCTTTGCCGTGAGTGGAAAAAAGATGAAAATCTGAGGCTGGTTCCTTTTATTTTCTATACCGCTACGTACACCAATGAGAAGGACCGTGAATTTGCAATGAGGCTCGGGGCAGAACAATTTCTTGTCAAACCGCAGGAACCAGAAGTTTTTATTAAAACAATAAAGGATGTGGTTCAGAAGGTTAAGGATTCTCCTCAGAGGTTAATGCCCAGACCTGTAGAGGAGTCTGTGGAAGAGGAATCCGGATATCTGAAGCAATACAATGTCGTTCTCATCCACAAACTTGAAGACAAGATGCAGCAGTTGGAGAAGAAGAACCGTGAACTTGAGGAGAAGAAAGATGAGATTAAGAAAGGGTATATTGAGTCCATACAGCGTCTCACCATCACTGCCGAATACAGGGATAGAGAGACAGGTTCTCACCTCAGACGTATCGGGCTGTATGCAAAACTCATGGCGGACGTTATGAACCTTTCCGGTGATATTGCAGAGATGTTATATATAACGGCTTCCATGCATGACATCGGCAAGATAGGCATCTCTGAAAAAATACTACTTAAGCCAGGGCCATTAACTGCCGAAGAGTTTGAGATAGTAAAAAAACATACCATTATTGGCGCAGAAATTCTCAGTGGTTCTAACGGCAGATTCTTAAAATTTGCAGAGAAGATTGCACTGTCTCACCATGAAAAGTGGGATGGTTCAGGCTATCCTTACAGATTGAAAAAAGAGGAAATACCTGTGGAGATCCGGATAATAACCATATCTGACCAGTACGATGCCATCCGTAGCAAGCGTCCTTATAAACCGCCTTTTGACCACAAGACTGCCTATAAGATTCTTACAGAGGGAGATAGAAAGTCAAATCCTGGACATTTTGACCCTGCTGTTCTGGAAGCATTTAAAAAGTGCCACAAAGAGTTTGATAATATTTATACATCATACAAATAAGGTGGAGCAAATATAAATTTGTCCGTATAGAGAGTTCCGTTTTTTTTCTTAGTGTAATGTCCTGCCCATTACCCTCGGGAAATCCTTTATACCTAAGAGTTCCGCAATCTTTTTGGGTACATCAATAAGGTGGTTTACGCCCATGAATTTTTCAGCCCCCGGACCGAATGCAAATACAGGTACAGGGACAGCGCTATGCCCTCTGGTTGTCCATCCGACTACCATCTCATTACCATCCATACTTCCACCGTTTATACCCAGACCGCCACATTCGTGGTCAGCAGTAACGAGAATTAGGGTTTGTTTATCTCTTAAGGCAAAGTCCAGCCCGACCTTCACTGCCTTATCAAAAAGTATGGTCTGCAGGACAGAGTTAGCAATGTCGTTTGCATGACCTGCCCAGTCAATCTGTGAGCCCTCAACCATAATGAAAAATCCTTTTTTATTTTTGCTCAAGACAGAAATTGCCTTTTGTGTCATCTCTGCCAGACTCGGTTCAGGATTGGAAGATAATGCCCCTGAAGCAAAAAGTCCCAGAAGATATTTTTTTTCAACCTTCAGCATCTCCTCTTTTGTTTCCACAAAAGCATAGTCCATACCTTTTGCTCTATCTATCAGGTCTTGGTCATCTCTTCTCTTACTTCCTTCACTGGACTGCGGTAGGAAAAACTGCTTACCGCCGCCAAGCAAAACATTCACCCTGTTTTCCAGAAGTTGTACTGCTATATCCGGTTCTGCACTTCTTGATTCTACATGCGAGGCAAAACCGGCAGGGGTGGCATGGGTGATGGTGGAGGTAGCTACCAGTCCTGTTGCAAGACCTTTGTTTCTGCATGCCTCCAGGATGGTATACAACATTTTTCCGTCCGGGTTCATTGAGAGCATACCATTGTTGGTTCTGTATCCTGTTGCCAGTGCTGTGACTGCTGCCGCTGAATCTGTGACAAGTGAACTGGAAAAGGTGTACAGCAGTCCTGTTACCGGCATACGTTCCATATGCAGCATGCCTTCAACTCCCATAGATTTTATGCGGGCAGAAGCAACCTGGGACAAACCCATCCCGTCCCCTATAAACAGGATGACATTCTTTGTTTTAGCCCCGGATTTAATCAGAGGTAAGTGGGTACTTTCCTGTTGTGCAAAAACAACCCTCACTGATAAATATAAAATAGTAACAAGTATAAAAACCGCAATCTTTCTCTTGCTCATTTATTCCCCCAGATTAACTGCTCTCATTTTTAATACTTTCGCGAGTATCTCAATCTCAGCAGAAAAATTCCCATAGACAATTACCTGATGGTGTCCAAAAGATTCTCTCCCGATTTTCTTCGCATCTTTAACCTTTATGCCTATACTTGTTCTGCAATGGGTGGTATCTTCTGTCCATACAATTTCACCTTCACTATGCCATATCCTTCTTGCCTTCCTGTCTATGCCGCTGACGGTTACCTTCTCCCCTTTTCTCAACTGCACAAATCCTGTAAGCCCTTTTTTAGAAGCATGAAAATCCCTCAGCCGCATTTTTTCTTTACTATCACCCATTGATGGAGGGACAACATCATGGTTTATTACAATCACATTATTTTCTACATCATTATGCGTGGCATTACAGAATAGGTTTCCCATTAGTGCAGACCTTCCTGACAGTCCCATAAGTATGCTCATTGTAAGTAACGCAGATGTATCACCCTCGCATCCTGAAGGGATTCCCTCATCTGCCAGAACTCCAAATGAATAACAGGGGACAAGTTCTACATCCGGCAGAAAGGCACAGTCTACCGTCATAGCATTGGCATTATAAGCACTCAATAAACTTTTCAGTGCTATGTATGTCTTCGCATACCTTGTCAGTTTCTCCTCTCTACCGTCAAGAATCTCTGCATTTTTCTTCCACAAATTCGCTATCTTTTCACTCTCTTTATCGTCTACCTTCCTGATTGCGTCTGATAAATCCTCAAAGTTAAGATGGATAAACTGAATACCAAACCTCTCTTCTAAGTCTGCAAAATCAAAGTTTGCATCCCTTACACTGTTTGAAGGTATATCCCCTATGTATAAAGCCTTTATATCTCTTATAAAGGTATAGGCCCGCAGAACCTTTATTATCCTGTGAATATCGTGGGAACTGTATGGGACAAAACTTATACCACCTGCTTCTTCAACCGCTTCTTTTATAAACCTTCCACTCCATGAATACCCCCAGTTATCCCATGAAGGTAAAACAACCTTGCCAAGTCTGGATATCTCCGCTGTCAGTCCAAAGTCATAACTATCTACTACATAGGCAGATACATCCCTCGGTAGTTTATCAACATCACTCACCTTTTCAACCTTCTGAGAAGGAAGAACCTCTAAAAAGTCATACTTCTCTGAAAGTTTTTGAATGCTCACATCCTCCTGTGGTATCTCGTCATTCCTTTTCACATTCCTCGGTTTTTTGGGACCTCTCATCCATGTTTCTGCCTGCAATACAGGAAGTTGAGAAATATCCTTCCCTTTCGCCGCTACTGATACAGGCTGTAATCTTACCTTCATTTTTTCTCCTCATTATTTGGATTATTTATCCACATCTATAACCTCAAAATTCATTAAGGTTGCTAACCTCTTTATTTGCTGTGTATAATCTCCGTAGACCAGAGATAGATGATGTCCTGTATTGGCCTGCTGGTGAAAGAATTCAAGTGCATTGGGGATTTTGATGCTCACACTTGAACTGCATCCCAGTTTTCCCATTCCGGAAGAACCTCCGACGATTTCTCCCTTGGTAATTAACAATTTGGTAGCCGAAGGATTGAACCTTGCAAGTGTAACCACTTCTCCTCTGTCAAGTCCAAAGTTATACCTTATTGCTGTACCCCATCCACTTTTGACAAAATATCCCAATTCATAAGGTAACCCATCAGAAGAAAGACCCTTCATCTTTAGACCTGGCTCGGCGTGATTTATTTCAACAAGGTTATTTTTTTTATCAAATGCAGGGTTCCCCATAAAAACAGACTTTCTTGATATATATATCTCTAAAGATGTAGATAAAAATGCATTCAGGTCATCCTCGCACGCAGAAGGATACCCTGCATCTTTCAGAAGGCTGTGGGCTAAACAGGGTACAAATTTTCTTTTGTCCGGTATCTCGGTAGAACAAACCTCAAAACAGTCTATTGTGAAACCGTTGCATCTATATTTATCCATCAAACTTCTCACCGCCAAATAGAATCTCACATCATTCTTAACATAGTTCTTATCTATCTCTACTCTAACAGCATTTTTAATTAAACCTTCGGTTATTCTTTCTACCTCCTTGTTGTCAGAACTACTTCGGGAAATTCTGTCCATCTCCTTAAAAAATTCCTTATAGGAGACATACTTCAAATTAATTCCAAACCTCTTTTTTAGTGTATCCCCTAAGATAATGCTTTTGACACCATACGAGGGCAAACCTCCGGGTCTGTCAGTCACGACCAGTATCTTTGTCTCCCTTATGGCTTTCCTGATTCTTATCAGAGAAACAAGTTCATTAAATTCCTCCCAGTCATAAGGAGCATATCCTTCAAGCCCATTGTTTCTCATGTACGCTGCTATATCAACATTACCAACACCACTGGCTATCATGGCTATTGGTTTTTTGTATCTCTCAAATCCATAAGCACGGATATATCCTGCAAGTAAAATCAGGTCTGTTTCGGATATATCAGATTTCATCTTCTTCCATTCTTTCTCATCTATCTTATAGCCCTGACTGTAGTCTAAAGAAACAGGCTTTAACATCACTGCATCCTCTGTTAAATTCTTCTTGACTGAATCAACAAACCTGTCAAAACCTTCCTTTTGCCATTTTTTCTCTTCCTGTGGAGTTGATGGAATTGTTTTGCATGGTCCTTCATATGCACGCTTATGGATATGAACGGGAAATACGGGCTTAACACCAACTTTTAAATCAACAGGCCTTTGTTTGGGTTTTATCATTTTTCTATTCTCCTTTCTGTCA
>CAYORP010000153.1:0-4477 GCA_964406415.1 uncultured bacterium | reverse complement strand
TGCAATTAAGATCGGTTGAACAGTCTCAATTTCGCTCCCTGCCAGTCTTCCAGCAACCCATTTAGAATATTCTATAACCTGAGATACATTTTGAGCGTTTGCAACATCTCTCTTAAGTTCAACAACACTAAATTTGTATCGTAAAGGAAATCCTGTATATTTAATGTTTTTATGATAACAAAGAATGTCAATATTTTTTATTAACCACGCCCTTAAAATGTCTTCAAGATATGCTTTGCCATCTTGGTCCAATGGAAGTATAATTTTACCCTTGTTGTTTGAAGAATATGGTTTAATTTGTGAAGGTTTATTTATAGCATTGCCATTTAACTTGACAAACAATTCTATGAGTGCCTCAACTGCTTCAGGGTTAATAGTATTAATGCCTCTTGCTCCTTGGATTTTTCTGTAAAACCATCCCCAGAATTTTGACTCATATTCTTTTGTTGAGAATAAGTAATCTTCTGGCACAGGTTCACGGAAATAGTTTACACATTCGATCTCCACTCTTATCGGCCATGTTGTATCCACACAATCAATTGACGTTGGGTCAAAAAATGGTTCGCTTGCTATCTTATATATTCCATGAAATCCCACCTGCCGTTCGTAAAGAAAAACGATGTCATTAATTCGTGTGCCTAAAATATCTCCTATCATCCCAAAGTAGGGTTTTTTGCCATTTTTCAGATTTTCTTTCATCAATCCATCAATGCTATTTGGAATACCTTTAATTCCTACTCCCCAAAAACTATTATCCCTCACTACAGGAAAGGTATCCTTATCTGTTATGAAAACATGCGCTCTCATAATACTTCACCTTGATATGTCATAAATTCCTGGTTAATAATTTTTTTAATCTGGCTTGTATCTATTTTACTCATACTTGAAGCAAAAGGCTTATCGTAAACAAGACTTCGGTTACTATTGTAAATCTGCAGCCACCAAATACCATCCCCAATAAAATCATCTATATCAAAAGATAGAGAATATAGAAATTTTTCTCCCCTGACTAACACTTTTTTTAATTTTGTTGGCATATTAACCTTGTATAATTATAACATTCTTTTTCCAGTTATATTGCTGTTTTTCCAAATCAACAAACAAATCTGAAATCTGAACGTCTGTTTTTATTTTTTCTGGTGTTTTATATTTTCTTTTTCTCATCGCCTCGCCTTTCTCCTGCGGAGACTGATGGATTCCCTGTGCGCTGGAAGGCCCTCTATCTCCGGCAGTGTCTCCATAACCATGCCATACCTTCTGTAAAACCCTGGACCCGCCTCCATCACTGCACAACTGCGAAGGAAGGTGTAAACCGAGACCCCTGATGCAAAACGTGCTGTCCTTCCTGTCGGCAGTACATGGCTGGGACCCGCAAAATAGTCCCCCAGTACCGCAGGTGTATATTCGCCTGTGAAGATAGCGCCTGCTATCGCCTCCTTTACAATGCCTCCCGGGTCTTTGCACATAACCTGCAGGTGTTCCGGGGCAATAAGATTTATAACCTTAACCGCCTCTTTTTTATCCTTTACCTTCAGCCAGTATCCGTTTTTAACCTTACTGCTTATTTCTTTGCCAGTCTTTTCAGACGTTGTTATCAGAATACCCAGTCCCCCGTTATGTTCAATCTGCGCTTCAATGTCCGCCTTTATAAGGTCAGGGTCCGCAGAACCATCGGTGAAGACTACCAGTTCGCTGGGACCTGCCGGAAGGTCTATGCCCACCTTCCCGTAAAGCAGGCGTTTGGCAGTATTCACGTACCTGTTCCCCGGTCCTGCTATGAGGTCAACTGCAGGAACTGTTTTTGTCCCGTAAGCGAATGCGGCTATTGCCTGTGCACCTCCGATGGCAAAGACGTCTCTTACACCAAGATAACCCAGTACCCCGAGAATCAGCGGATGAACCTTCCCGTTTTGCGAGGGTGGACTTGCCGCATAGATGTTTTTAACACCCGCCACCTGAGCAGGTATCACGGTCATCAGTACTGTGGAAATCAGAGGAGCCTGGCCTGCAGGTATATATATACCCACAGTTTCAACAGGAGAAAATCTGAATTCAATAGAAACATCTTTCTCTTTTATAGAAAATCCTTTTGGTCTCTGTCTGCTATGATATTTCTTCAGCCGTTCCGATGCATCTACAACCGCAGACATAACCTTTCTATCAATCTTTTTTTCTGCGGAGACAATCTCTTTTGGGGGAACCCTTATGTTTTTGATTTTTACGCCGTCAAACCTCTCGGTGAATTTTTTCAGAGCCGCATCTCCCTTTCTCTTAACCTCCTCAATAATTGAGGAAACTTTTTCCCCTATTTCCCTGTCTTCTCGTCTTTCCAGTATCTTCTTTAATCCTTCTACAGTAACCCTTTCCACTGTATCCCCTTTTTCATCCCCGTCTTTACCTCTCCCCTTGGGGAAAGGATTAAGGTGAGGGGGATTTCAATTCACCGTAATCCTTCTATTACTTCTCTGTATCTGCCTTTTTTGCCAAAGATAAACGAGCCGGCTATAATGATATCCACTCCTGCACGTTTAACGAGTTTTGCAGTCTCGTTGTTTATGCCTCCATCTACAGAGATTTCAAAACCAAGATTCTTCTTTTCCCTGATATCCGCAATCTTTTCAATCTTGGGAACCGTGCTCTCTATAAAAGACTGTCCCCCGAAACCCGGGTTTACGGTCATCACCAGTATCTGTTCAACTGAATCAAGAAAAGGATAAATTTTCTCCACACCCGTAGGAGGGTTAATTACCATACAGACTTTCTTGCCAGCATTCTGTATTCCCTTAATTACAGCATTATGGTTTATGTCGCACTCAACGTGTATCCCTATCACATCCGCACCTGCCTGTGCAAACTGTTGCCAGTACTTCTCCGGGTGTGAAATCATCAGGTGCGCCTCAAAAGGCAAGGGGGAAAACTTCCTTATGGCTTTCAGAACCATTGGCCCGAATGTAATGTTGGGAACGAAATGGCCGTCCATTACGTCAAAGTGTATAAAATCCGCACCTGCCTCCGTAACAGCGGCTACCTCTTCCCCCAGACGGCTGAAGTCTGCAGAAAGAAGTGAGGGTGATACCTTTATCCTCTTTTCCATTTTTATAGTATATCAGCAACCGCCCCCTTTTTCAATATTGAAGAGAGGGGTTGCGGAGGGGGCCCGAAGCGGTCTTCCAGTTCTTCAAGGAGATTCTCTGCATCCTTTTTTGTTTTGACCGCGGCAATCCTTTTGTAGACATAGAGACGCAGGGACGGGTTTTGTATGTAATCACGCGGAATCTTCACCCGTGGAGGTGCGGGTACCACAGCCTCCGTTTTACTCCCTCTCAATTCCCCCACCACATCCTTCCAGAACTGACAGTAAAGGTTGAAGCCAACCTGCTCTATAAAACCGTGCTGCTGCCTTCCCAGTACATTACCTGCTCCTCTTATCTCAAGGTCCTTCAAGGCAATACTGTATCCGCTACCCGGTTTGTTAAGTTCCTGTAAGGATACCAGACGTTCCTTTGCGGTTTCTGTAAGGTATACATGGTCGGGTACGAGGAAGTATGCGTACGCCCTCCACTTGTACCTCCCTATCCTGCCTCTCAACTGGTAAAGGTCTGCCAGCCCGAACCTGTGTGCGTTATCCACTATGAGGGTGTTTGCTCTGGGGATGTCTATTCCGTTTTCAACGATGGTGGTTGCAACAAGTACGTCTATCTCTCCCTTTGAAAACCTTCCCATTATTGTGGCGATTTTTTCAGGTGCCATCCTGCCGTGAGCCGCTTCTATCCGTGCAAAAGGAAGTATCTCCTGAAGTCTTGTCTTTACCCTGTCAATGTCGTATATGAAGTTATGCAGGTAAAAAACCTGCCCTTTCCTTTCCAGTTCACGCAGAACAGCCTCTTTTATCAATTTCTCATCATACCTGCCTGCATAGGTTGCTACTGAAAGGCGTCCCTGCGGCGGTGTTTCTATGACACTGATGTCGCGCAGTCCGGATATTGTCATATAAAGGGTCCTGGGAATGGGTGTGGCTGTGAGTGTCAGAACATCTATCCTGCTGAACCTCTTTTTCAATTTCTCCTTGTGGGTAACACCAAACCTCTGCTCCTCGTCAACAATCAGAAGTCCGGGATTATGGAACCTGACATCATCCTGCAGTAAACGATGCGTACCAATGACAATATCAACATTTCCATCCTTTATGCCTTTGAGTATCTCTGCCTGTTTGGTACCGGGAACCAGCCTTGACAGATTCTCCACCCTGACAGGGAAGTCCGCAAATCTCTCTCTGAATGTAAGAAAGTGCTGCAGTGCAAGAACTGTCGTGGGAACGAGCATAACCGCTTGCATACCGCTGAAAACGGCCTTGCAAGCCGCTCTCAATGCCACCTCGGTCTTCCCGTAGCCGGAATCACCGCAAACAAGCCTGTCCATAATGCTGCTGGACATCATATCTCCCTTGACCTCCTCAATGACCTTTATCTGGTCTTCG
>CAYORP010000152.1:0-3645 GCA_964406415.1 uncultured bacterium | reverse complement strand
GGGTGATAAGTAAAAGGGAAATAAAAACATTTTTACGCCAATTCAAAAAAACGGAGGGGAAATGAAAGAATATTGCCCCAGGTGTAAAAAGATTGAAGAAGTTGTTGTTGGAGAGAAAAAAGAAACATTTCCTGTAAAAGAAGATAAGATAACAATTACTTCTCAGGTTGCATATTGTAAAAGATGCAAGCAGGAAGTTTTCAGCGAAAAATTGGATGGTGAGAATATCAGGAAAGTTTATGATATCTATCGTTCAAAACATAATATTTTATCACCTAATCAAATAAAGGAATTAAGAGAGAAATATGGTTTAAGCCAGAGAGCCTTAGCAGAATTTTTAGGGTGGGGAGAAGTGACTGTCCATAGATATGAAAAGGGTTCACTTCCTGATGAGGTGCATAATGAACTTCTGAGTCTTTTATTAATACCGGAAAATATGTTGAAGATTTATGAACAGAAAGAAAAACAACTTTCTGAACGTCTAAAAGCAAGCCTTAAAAAAAGGATAAATGGGTTGTTAAACAATAACTCTGTGAGTAAATTGACGCAAATCTTTATAGGGGAGGCCGAAGCAACTGAATTTACTGGTTACAAGAAATTTGATATGCAGAGAATGATAGAGTTAATTTTATATATACTGAATGAAAAAAAAGAATATAAAACCAAGATAAACAAATTGCTTTGGTATATTGATTTTCTTTACTTCAAAAAACAAGTCCATTCCATTACAGGCAGTTCATATATAAATTTAAAATATGGACCTACACCTGATAGCTATGGATTTATTTTTGCATTGATGATAAGGGAAGAATTGATAGATGCGGAAGAAGTTTTTCTTAAAGAAGGCGAACCCAGGGAAATTTTTAAATCTTTTAAAAAATGCAATAAGGAAATTTTTAATAAATCCGAGAGAGAAATAATAGACTTTGTCATAGAGTATTTTAAAGACTATTCTGCGGCCGCTATTACAGAAAAATCGCACAAAGAAATTCCCTATAAAAACACAAAAAGAAAACATAAAATTTCCTATGACCTTGCAGAAGAATTGTCTATTGATTTGCCTTCTTAAATACCTGATTTCCCTCAGAAATATTCTCAGTCAATCCCTTGTTTAGAATAAGGTGCAGCATAGGCAGATTCAGGCAGTCAAAGGTTTTTAAAAACCTTTGCAGAGTACTGACATCACTGATGCTGGCGGGGTATGAACCACTTCCGTATTGAGAGTTGAGTAGTACCAACTTCCCCTTGTACTTCTCTGTCTATCAGCGGTTTTCAGCGATTTCAATCGAAGGTTCAAGGGGGATTTTTTGTGAGAGTGCCTAATTTTTCTTGACTATTGTTTCATTATGTTGTATAGTTTCACCAAATGGTGAAACAGACTACCAGAGTGAAACTTTTTTCGGAGAGGGAATTACTTAAGAAGGCAAAGGAACGTATAATATCTGCCTTGTCCGACGTTCCATTTATTGATATCAGGAAATCTACGATAAGAGAGAATGAGCAAGGATATGATTTTGTGTTTGACGTTCCTTTTTCTGGTCGACCAATAAGATTCCTGATTGATGTAAAATCTCAGGGAGAACCCCGTCTTGTGAGAATGGCCATTGCACAGATGAAAGACAGAATGAAGAGTGCCATAGATTCTTATGGAATTCTGGTCGCTCCGTATCTAAGCGACGCCAGCCGATTGATATGTAAGGAGGCGGGTATCGGGTCTATTGATATGGCTGGGAATATCTTTCTTTCATTCAGGAATCTTTTTATTGACCGAGGTGGGAATGTAAATCCTTTTGTTGTTACCCGTTTTTCAAGGTCTGTTTTTTCTCCGAAATCAAGCAGGATTCTACGGGTGCTCCTTTCAGATATTTCGAGGAAATGGTACGTGGAAGAATTGTCAAGGGAGGCCTGTATTAGTATTGGCCTCGTCTCGAGGGTGAAACAAACGCTTCTCTCCGAAGAGTGGATTGCAGAAGAAAACAGGCGATTTTATATTGTCAAACCTGAAGAAGTTCTCAATTACTGGTGTGATAATTACTCCTACACAAAGAATCCTGTTTTTTCTTTCTATTCCGGACTTTCTCAGGATGAAATTGAGACAGCCTTAAAAAGAATCTGCAAAAAGAACAAGTATTCTTACGGCCTCACCCTTTTCTCCGGAGCCGGGAAGGTAGCGCCTTTTGTGAGATTTATGAAGTTCTTTTCTTACATTGACGGAGATATTGAAAATATCGCCGCAGGTCTGCAATTGAAAAAGGTCGAAACCGGAGCAAATGTCACCTTTCTCCAGCCATACGACGAAGGTGTTTTCTATGGACTTCAGGATATTGATGATACTAAGGTTGTTTCTGATATTCAACTTTACCTGGATTTGAAAAGTTATAAGGGCCGTGGCGAGGAAGCAGCACAATCTATATTTGAACAAAGGATAAAAACTCGATGGTGAGCAAAAGTCAATATGACGAAGTTGCAGTGAAAGCGTGTGAATCAGTTCTCCTTGAACTTGTCCATCTTTTGGGAGAGTTCAAGGACGAGATGGTGATAATTGGAGGGTGGGTGCCGAAATTCCTTATAGATCAAACCGGCGAACCTCATATCGGAAGCCTTGATATTGATATCGCACTTGATTTCTCGAAGATTCCTGATACTGCTTATCAAACCATCCTTAAGGTCTTCCTTAAGCATGGTTATTCCCAAGACAGTGAACAACCATTCAGACTTTATAGGAACGTAGGGGATAACAAAACAAGACCGATTCGTGTTGAGATTAACCTTATGGCCGGAGAATACGGGGGTACTGGTAAAGGTCATAGAACTCAGAAAATACAGGATGTACGGGCGAGAAAAATCAGGGGTTGCGACCTTGCATTTGATACCACCGTTACCGTAATTCTCGAAGGGAAATTGCCCGAAGGAGGAAAAGATAAGGTTCGTTTCAAAATAGCCGGTATTGTTCCTTTCCTTGTTATGAAAGGTATGGCTCTATATGACAGGATAAAAGAAAAGGATGCCTATGATATCTGGTATTGTGTGAACTATTACTCCGGTGGGACGAAAAATCTGGTTGAGGCGTTCAAACCGCATATCAAGAATAATCTGGTGCGTGAGGGATTACGTAAAATACGGAGTAAGTTCGCATCCGTTGAGCATGCAGGACCAAAATGGATTGCGGATTTTCTTGAAGTAACCGAAAAGGAGGACCGGGATATAATCATACGCAATGCATACGAGAAGATTGCCGAATTCTTAGATACACTTGGAATTCCTTCATGGGATTGATACGTATTCTATGATTTACGGACCTTGAAGCAATGTCAACTTCAGTTTTTGCAATACAGGTTATTGGGGGTTCAGGATATTGTGACCTCTACGGTGTGTTCCCTTCTGTCGTCAATAAGTTGGATACCTTCCTCTTCTTGGTTGACTCCGTCAATCTTCACTTGTACAACCCGTTCATTTCTTTCTGTCTTCACAACATTTATATGGTAAACAGTTTCTCCGTACCTGTAGTGTATCTTAAATGATTTCCAGTGCTCCGGCATACTGGGATTAATCCGCAGTATGTTCTCTGAACGAGTGACTCCTAAAAGCGATTCTAAGATAAGGCGGTACATCCAGCCGGCTGAACCTGTGTACCATGTCCATCCT
>CAYORP010000151.1:0-3230 GCA_964406415.1 uncultured bacterium | reverse complement strand
TAAAGATTGAGCCAAATGTCATAGTCTTATATGCACCCTGGTACTGGTCTTCACGCGGTGGCCCCGCCCAGCCTTTTACAGGGTCAGGTAACATAACGGCTATGGAAGAGTTTACAGGATGGCTTATGGCTGCTCCGGGACAGGTGGGCCTTTATGCATATCCCGGTACGCTGCTGTGGCTGGATGGGCTTGCCGAGGATGTGAAATTTATGGCGAGAAGCAATGCAAGGTATATCCATTTCTGCGGCAGGTCAATGCTTTTTCCAGAATTATTCCAGTATGTTATGGCACGTCTCATATGGGACCCGTTTCTTGATGCGAAAAAACTGGAGGATGATTTCTGTGATGCCTTCTACGGGTCTGCCGCGGGTGTAATGAAAGAATATTTTAGACTCCACCACAGGACAGTTGAGGAAAATCCAGGCCTTTTCAGCGATAAAATCTATGTACGGAAGGCATCGGAATTCTTAAGGGAGGCAGAAAAATCCGTTGCTGGAGGAGAAGACGGAAAAGATGTTTTATTCCGTGTGCAGGGTAATCTCCTCACCTGGCTTGAATACTGCCTTCCTGCTGTTGCTCCGGGGAAGAACAGTATCGTTTCCGGGGAAGAATATACCTTGTTTCAGAAAAACCTTCAGTGGTACGTGGATATGAACAGGGCATTTACAGACAGTGCGACTGAACTGAAAATGGGGTGGCTGGCGAAAAGCAGAGAAAGAGTATTAACCGATACCCTGAAAAAATGCGGAGTAAAGGAAGAGAGTATTAAAAAAGAGGAGGAAACAGACAAGGACCTTCTGGAAAGAGCCTTTTCTTACTTTGATGAACTGGTCAAAAAAGTAATGCTGGCTGAGGTGAAAGAGGAGCGGCATACCGTTGAGTTGAAATTTGATGGACAGCAGGTTGAACACTGGGAACTTGACGGAACCGATGCAAGCCTTCTTTCTCCCCCTCAGTTTTCCTCTGTGAGACTCGCAAATGGAGGTGAATTAAAAGGCGGAAAGATGTTAATTCCACTGTCCCGCCTGCCCAAGATAGATATAGAGGCACATCCTGAAGGGGTAAACAGGGTCACTGCAGGAAGGTTTTTGCTAAATGTGCCGTTTGATAAGCCGCTGAATATCACAGGGTGCGACTATATTGCTCTGCGGCTTTATTCTTCAGGGGACGTTCCCATAACCCTTTACATTGACTTTGGAGGCGTTGAGACGCAGTTTGCGGACTTCCGTCTTCATTCAGGAGAGCAGATTATAAGGGTTGACATAAGGAACTTTAACCTTATGGACAGGAACAAATGGGATAAGACTGTGAACGGGATAAAGATGGACTTCTGGCCTCAGGATAACTTCTATCCCCATCCCTCAACAAAGGACACGGAATTTCTGCTTGCTTCTTTGACCGTCTCCAATTATGACCCAGAGCCAGAAATCCTTCCTTACAGAAATACAGCAATATGGTTAACGCAGTACCGAAGCAATCTCAGGCACAACCAGATTGTTGATGTCAAGCACCACCGCAGGAGCAAGCAGACACACCAGCATACGGAAAGCCAGAGGTACTGGCAGGGGGAAAGATTTCGTTCGTTTACCTCCCACAGGGCAGTGACACCTATTTTCGGGATAACTGCGGATGCGGAGTGCACAGGCGCAGCACGTCAACTGCAAAAGTATCTTGAAAAGATGTGCGGAGTGAAACTCCCGGTGAACTCTACAGGTTCTGCTGAGAATAAAATACAGAGCAATGTAATTTTTATCGGCAGGGAGTCAGCGATTGCCTCAGGTACGATTTCAGAAGAGGAACTGAGGTTTGTGGGACAGGAAGGATTTGTTATACGTGCCTATAACGGAAGGGTTGCTATCGCAGGACAAAATGAGCAGGGTACGCTTTTCGGTATTGCCAGATACCTTGAAGCAAACAATGTGCTTTTCGTTGTTCCTGACAGTGCGGAAAAGGTGACTTTAATGGAAAACGAGTTTTTGAAAGAATATTATCAACTGGATAAACCTTACTTTAAAAACCGTCCTGTGCCCGGCGGATGGAAGATTATGACAGTAGTTCCTGCGGGAGACAAGGATGAAAAAGTTCCAGATACGGAAGAATCGTTGACACTGCTTGCCGAAGAAATAAAGGGGTATGCCCGACGGGGCGAAGAGGTGCCTGCGGAGGTGCTGAATCGCCGCCTTAATTCCTCTGTGGCGCGTTATGTTGCGGCAAAACTTCTGTGGAATCCGTTTCTGGATACAACCACACTGATTGACAACGCAAGGCAAGCAGGCGTCCTGTAACTTGTGTGAAGGTATTACCTTTCTTGCTCTCCTCTCCCTACGGGGAGAGGAATAAAAGGTGAGGGGTTACAGCAGTTTGTTGAGCGCCTGCCCGTCTTCAGGGATAAACCTGCGCCAGTAATTCACGGTTGTCCTGAGGTTTTCAATAATCTTGCAGGGCAGGTCTGCCGTTCCGGAAAAGACTTCAATCGTAAGGTATATTTTCTTGCAGGCAGGTGGCATCCCTTCCTTCTGTCCTTTCTCATAAGATTTCTTCAGAGATTGAAGCACTTTTTCTGCTTTGATAATTCCTTTGCGGTTATTCTCCGGCGTAAAAGGCAGGTGGGACGAGGAGGTCCCGTCTGTCTGCTGAAGGTGTATGATTGGCGAATAGCGTCCGAGTCGTTCAATCCAGTAGTAAGGGTCACCGTCCTTCTCCTCTGCGAAGAGGAAAGGATATCCGTCCATCTGCCTCTCCAGCAATTTAACGTCTGAATCTGTTATCTCTTCCTTCTTTTTCAACCTCCTGAAAATATCATATGCGGAAGCAGGCCCAAGCCATAAATTCTTTTTCCCTGTTTTACGCAACCCTTTTCTTATCTCTTCTGCCGAAGGCCTCAAAAATTTTCTCTGTCCTGTCTGATGCCCTGTGTCAATGGTGATATAAAAGGGACTTCCTTCGCTGTTGATTTCCTTCAGGAGGGTTTCGGTTCCCTTCTCTGTCCAGGGTATCTGGTTCGGCGAATACATCTGCTCAAGCCCTATAATTACATCTTTTTTCTTTGCGTATCCGGCACACCGGACAAGATAACTGCACAACCTTTTATATGCCTGCTGATATCTTTCCGGGTTATTGAGAACAGACTGCGGGAAGGCATGGAAGAAAAAACCGAGCCCTGCGTTGAGTGAGCCGGCTGTGTCAATCATAACCTTCAGCCAATCTTCAAACATCCTGTCACTAACCCT
>CAYORP010000150.1:0-6679 GCA_964406415.1 uncultured bacterium | reverse complement strand
TATAAAATTCAGCACCATACCGGTCTGTCGCCAGTCTTTCCTGTTCTCAAGAATCCTTCCGTAAAGATAAAAAATAACTATGATGAAGTAGAGACCGCTTAAAACAACACTGCTGTTTATACCTTTGTTTTCAATCCAGAGAACAGACTGTTCTATCCACCAGGCAGGCATAAACAGAACCCCGAAAATCACCGGATACAATGCCTTAATTAGATATCCGACGATAAGAGATACCATCAAAACTGTAAAGACTATCCATAAGGGATTAGTTTTGCCTGAAAGGTTCCTGTTCAAAAGGAGAAGTGTTTCTCCAAGGAACAAAATCCCCAGAAGGATGAAAATCTGGCCTGTTGTCTCCTCTCTGTTAAATGAAATATTCAGAAAATCTGGACGGAAAGATTTTATCCTGAACGGTAACATTACCAGTTTTATCAAACCTAATGCTATCAGAAATATGATTAATAAACCAACCAGCAGACCCATTATTCAGTTCCCTCTTTTTTCCCTTTCTTATAAATCCTGTACCCTGTGAGAAAAAGGATAAAGGTTGTTAAAACTGTGAGCCAGAAAGGGGTTAAGAAAAACTCACTCCCTATCTTCTCGTCAAAAACCAGAAACGGAAAGATAAAGACAGGGATAACAGCCAGCAATATCGCAAGGTAAAAAAGCGAAAAGATGCCTGTGGCACAGCCGAGGGCAATTGTTCCCAGCAGCCAGAGTATAAAACCGCATGGCCAGTTATATGCAGGTGTGTGGTAGTGCTGTCCTGTAAGAAAAATCCCTGCCCCGAATATGAGACAGCCCAGAAATATAAGAGCCCCTCCAGTCCCCCTGCTCTTTTCAGTTTTCCTTAATACATATCCCCATACATAGGACACAAGCATGCCTGCGACAATAATCCCGTATTTCGCATAAAATGGCAGGTTCCTCCAATTTACCGCTATGAAAGAGAAAATCCCGAGGGCTATAAGGAATGCAGATAAAATTAAAATCCACCTTGTGATACTTTCTTTTAGTTTGTCACCCGAGACAGGTTGTTCTACAAGGTAAAGACCCAAAAGTTTCCCCCGCTGTTCTTCAGTTATAATCCCTTCAGAAACCCATCTGCCGGACTCATCCTTCAGTTCTTCAAGAAACCTGTTTCCCATTGATTTTTCCTTACACCTATATTACTTTTCCCCCTGATGTATGTCAAGTTTTTATAAGGAGCACACATTTTACATCCCATTTTTTTGTTTGTGCTATAATGTTTGGTTAAATAGGAGATTAACAATGGATAAAGAAGGGTTTGGTATACGGATAATAAGGTCGCCACACAGTAATTTTTACAAAAGGGAGATAGAAGACTGTTTAAAGACCCACCCGGACAGTTACCTGAAAGAGGTAGCCAGAGAAGGTTTCAATGCTATATGGCTACACTGTTTACTTCGGGATATAGTGCCCTGCAGTTCTTTCCCTGAATTCGGACAGAAGGGAAAAGAACAGGTCCCCGCACTGAACAAACTGGTTGAGAAAGCAGGGAAATACGGGCTGAAGGTCTTCCTTTATTTTGATGAGCCGAGAGGTTTCAGGGAAGAGGATGTATTCTGGAAAAACCATCCTGATGTAAAGGGGCAACCCACAGAATTTAGAACCAACAGTTCTATGGATGGAAGGTATTATGCCTTATGCACGAGTACCGAAAAGGTGAGAAGATTCCTGTCGGAGAGCAGTTACAACCTCTTTAAGAGCGTACCGGGCCTGGGCGGCGTCTTTATGATAACGGCAAGCGAATTTCACACCCACTGCTACTCTCATTATACCAAATGGAAACAGGGACTTAACGACCCGAATATAAAGGAGTGGACAAGTAAGGGTTTTTACTGTGAGAGGTGCGCTGAAAGGGACCCTTCAGAGGTTGTCGCTGAGATAATAACGCTTGTAAACAAAGGTATTAAAGACGCAAGTCCTGAAGCGAATGTTATTGTATGGAACTGGACATGGTACGTCATTGAGCCTGACCCCCAGAAAAAGATTGTCAGTCTGCTACCCAAGGACGTTATACTGATGGCAGACTTTGAAAGGGGCGGCTGGAATAAAATCCTTAACAAACGGCTGGAGATTAATGAGTACAGTTTTTCGTATACAGGCCCATCTCCCAGATTCAAGGGCATCTACTCACAGGCAAAGCAGCGCGGTATGAAAATTATGGCGAAACTGCAGATGGGTGTAACACACGAACTTGCAACCGTCCCTTACATTCCTGTACCCTACACAATGGCAGAAAAGATACACAGGATGAAAAAGATGGGAGTGGATGGTTATCTCGGATGCTGGATATTCGGAGGTAATGTTTCGGTAATGAGCAAGATTACCGGCAGGATGTCCATTAATCCCTCTCTGTCTCCGGCACAGGCAGTAAAGGATGTGGCGGTTGAGGAGTTCGGAACCCGGCCGGCTGGATATGTCACGAAAGCATGGAAACTCTTTTCAGCCGCATGGAAAAACTATCCTTTCAGCATCCCGTTCCTTTATTACTCTACTGTTAACTATGCAACTGTATATCCTTTAGAACTATCAGCAAAACCAGTCTCTGCCATACCGTCCTATCTTGCTCTGCCCAGAGATAAGAAAGGGCATCTCGTTGTGGGAGACAACCTGATAGACTGGCTTATACCTTTCACCGCAGGGTTTGCTGTAAAGACCTTCAGAAAACTGCTCTCAGAATGGGACAAAGGGATAAAAATACTTGAAGAGGGAATAAAAGAAAACAGGGGGAATCCAGGATATCAAAAAGAGATGGATATGGCAGTACATATCTCCCTGTTGATAAAAAGTACAATCAATATCATTGAATTTTACCCTCTGCTGAAAAAGTACAGGAAAGGTCTATCTGGAACAAAAAGACTTCTTTACAACCTTTTACAGGAAGAACTGTCTATTACAAATAACGACTGGGAAATCATCAAGAAAAATCCTGACTTCGGCTATCACGCAGAGGCACACACCAACTTCATAACGGAGTCAGACCTCTCCTACAAAATCCGACTTCTCAAAAAACAAATAAAGACCCTGCAATAATTTTGGGAAGACCGTTGCACTTGTTTTTCGAGGTGAAAAATGCTAAAATAGTACTATGACTGTAATGCAGAACCGCATCAAGCCGACCTACACGGAAAAATCATCCATACCCTGCGGAGTGGATAAGTATCTATGGGAATATAAAAAAACAGCACCACTGGAAAAAATAATTTTAAGGGTTCTGCAATATGGAAGTTTTGAGGAAATAAAAAAGATATATATTCTCTATCCGGCAGAAACCTTTTTGATGGTTGAGAAGTATCCTGATATCAAGAGGGGCATCCGCTTCTGGATAAAAAGGTGGCATAATGCAAAAAATGTTTAACCTGGCCTTAAAGGTTCAGGGGAACCTCAAAAATTTCTATCTTGCAGGTGGTACCACCATAATGTTCAGGTATAAACACAGGATTAGCAACGACCTGGATTTCTTCAGTGATAAACCGTTTTCTTTCCGCAGATTATCCTATAAAATGAGAAAATTGTTTGAGATTGAAAAAGAGGAGGAATTTACTGATAACATTGATTTCTTCATCAGCGGCATAAGGGTCTCTTTTGTCTTTTTCCCTTTTTACAATATCGTTAAAACTGAAGATTTAAAGGGACTGAAAGTTGCCGGAGATTATGACCTGTTTCTCAATAAAATCTATGCGGCGGGCAAGAGAGTGGACGCCAAAGACCCTTTTGATGCGGCTTTTCTCTATAAAAAATACAACTGGGACCGAGCACAGATTAAAAAAGACTTTGAAAAAAAATTTCCAGGACAGAGTTACGAACTTTTTATCGGTGCCCTCCTGAATTTTGAAGACTACGGGAAGTTGCAGGAATGGATAAAGACAACCCTCAGTTCCCTGATATGGTAGGCAGACACTGTTTTTCTCTCAGGGTATAATACAAGAATGGACAAGAAAATAAGGATTTTGTGGAAAAACGCTCCAACTGAAGGAACCATTGAGATTGTTTACGGAAAACTGAATTCAGCCAAAATCTCAGCAGGAAAAGGAACTGCAGGAAAAGGCATATTTGGATTTTCAGGAGGTGAAGGCACACTGACCCTCTGTATCTCTGACGCAAAGGTATCTCCGGGTGCCTTCGGTACGATTGTCCGCGTGATGACAGAAAAGAACCCATTTTCTTTCTTTCTGCGCGATGCTCTGTATATTGATAATCCGATATGGATACCTGAATATAAGACTGTTGTGACAACGGATAGAGATAAAAGGTCATATGATAAGATAGTCCAGGATATTAAAGACAAAGATGCTATCTCAGACTTTGCCAGGTTTGAGTCTGAGCCAGAAGAGAGTTTTGAATCTGCATCAAGGAAGAATAGAGACCAATACTGTCCCACGTGGCTCGGCATTTCAAGGGATATCAGGATATTCCGTTTTGGTTATCAAGAAAGATTCGGATACTTTGGCAAAATTGTCCCCTGTTATCATTCCTTCAGGCATGAAGCACTTAAGGACTCTGATATCCTTTTTGTAATAGGACAGGGGGCCTCCTGCCGCATGGACATAAAAAGGCGACTGGAAGACGGATACATGCCCATCTTACGTGCAGAGCAGAAAGAGCAGTCTATGCACTACAATCTAACGGCTTTTGCATCACTGGAGAGACATCTCTTAACAAAAGAATCCGTAAGGGGCTCGCACTATCTTGCCGCCTATGCCAATTCAGGCGGGAACATGCTCAAGGAAGAGGACAGAGAGACAATAAAAAAATTGCTGACAAAAGAGATGTACGGGAGAGAAGAGGAGGTTGTTCTTTTAACGCGGGTGGAAGCAGTAAATACAGGAAAGGTGCCCTGCTATGCCTGGTTTAAGACACCTTACACCGGGCAATCAAGGTTTAACCGTGCAAAAGGATTTACAATGGTAGACCTTGGGGTAATTGCCGTTACGCGCCTGAATGGAGAACCATCCCATGATGAAGAGATGGCAGTACTTGTACAGCCCGGAAAAAGAGTTGTTCTGGAAATGCTCGTCTCCCACTCTCCAATTACCGAAAACAGGGCTATGAAGTTGCTTGACCTGAACATTGACGAACACCTTCGGGCTGCAAGGTCATACTGGCAGGACAAGATTAAAAGTGCGGCAGGTTTCAACCTGCCTGAAAAACCGATAAACGAATCCGTTAAAGCAGGCCTCCTGCACTGCGACCTTGTAGCATACGGCAAAGAACCTGATGGCCCTGTCGCCGCCACAATCGGATGGTACAGTCCCATCGGTACAGAGAGTTCACCGATTATCCAGTACCTTGACTCTGCAGGATGGCATAAGTTGGCTGAACGTTCAATACAGTTTTTCTTTGAACGACAGCATGCCAACGGGTTCATCCAGAACTTCGCAAGATATGAAAGTGAAACAGGTCCCTTGTTATGGACTGTTGGAGAACACTACAGGTATACAAGGGACAAAAGGTGGCTTAAAAGTGTTATGCCCAACATCAAAAAGGCGGTGGATTACATACTGCAGTGGCGGGAACGCAACAAAAAAGAGGAATATAGAGAAAAAGGATATTACGGTATGATTGACGGAAAGGTTGCTGACCCTGAGGACTATTACCACTCTTTCTTTCTCAATGCAGGTAGTTATATAGGACTGAAAAGGGTATCTGAGATAACAGAAGATATTGAACCTGAATACTCTAAAAAACTGAAAAAAGAGGTTGAGGAATACCGTATGGATATAAGATACGGGTTTTATCATACACTGGCACGCTCTCCTGTTGTTCCATCCGGCGATGGTACATGGGCACCTATGGTACCACCCTGGGTTGAACAGAATGGGGCAACTGCCCTTTATGCTGATGGAGGAAGGTGGTTTACCCATGGAGCGTTTGTCTCCAGAGATAGACTTATAGGAGCCACCTGGCTGGTAATCAGTGAGGTGCTGTCACCTGGAGAGACAGGAACCACATTTATGCTTAAAACCAACCAGTTTCCAGTAACCCTTGACAATGCCGCCCTAAGCCAACCATACTACAGCAGGCATGACCTTGCACACATCAAGAGGGGGGAGGTAGAGAGTTTCCTGAGGTGTTATTATAATCAGGTAACAGGTCTTGTGGACAGAGAAACCTATACCTTCTGGGAACACTACTTTGGAGCCAGCCAGCACAAAACACACGAAGAGGCATGGTTTTTAATGCAGACAAGATGGATGCTTTATTTAGAAGATGGAACAACAATCAATATCTTTTCAGGTGCCCCCAGAAAATGGTTTGAAGACGGCAAAAAGATAGAGGTCAAAAATGCCGCAAGTTACTTCGGGAAGGTATCGTTCAGCGCTATCTCAGAGCTGAAAGACAAAAACAGGATAACGGCATCCTTTGAATGTCTCTCTAAAAGGAAGCCCGAAAAGGTGAGAATCAGGATACCACATCCACACAAAGAAAAACCCCTGAAGGTAGAGGGAGGCAAGTACTATCCTGATTCTGAAACTGTTGAGGTTACCAATTTTAAGGGCATCTGCTCTGTCAAACTCCTTTTTTAACCCCAAATTCCGACATAAGGGCAGTTTAGAGAAAAGAAAGCGGTTTCGGTGCTCGGAAACAGGCAGAGCCTTGGGCTTCAGTGCAGATAAGAACTACGGTGAAATCGTCCTCTCGGAGAACTCAC
>CAYORP010000149.1:0-4633 GCA_964406415.1 uncultured bacterium | reverse complement strand
TTTATATTAAATACCATTAACCCGAACGGTGCCTTTTCTGTTTCACCGTCCCCGAAAAACGCAGATATGGCAACCTTATCCCCATCAGAGGATATAGTGGATAAAGGGTATATCCTGCTTGGCTGGGTCCCTGTCTCTGAAAGTGGGCTATCTACAACCATTATTGTTTCTCTCTTGCGGCTGTTTTTGAAGTCTAACCTCTTCAGTGTAAGACGGCCTCTATTGGTTTCTGTTTCGTTGACAAAGTAGTAAAAATATCTACCGTCAGGTGAGACTGCAGGACCTGTTGCTCCTGTCTCCTTCGTGACAGGCTCAAGACTGCATCCGTTTTCAATATCGCATAGAAGGTATTTGTGTTCAGGGTCGTCTTTATCACCGCCGTGTGCTGTAGCGGAGCGGTGTAAGACGAACCTCTTTGAGTCAGGGAAAAATATCTGTGCTTCCATATATATATGCGAGGCTTTACACTTTTCATCATCAGTCAACTGTATCATCTCTAAACCTTCCGGTGCTCTTAACAGGTCATCCCTTCTTTTCATTATTTTTTTCTTCTTTCGTTGTTCCAGACTGGCATACCCCTGAACCATTTTACCTCACACCTGAATCCTTTTCAAAGAAAATCACTGAGCCGGGAGAGCAGGATTCAACGTCCTCCACTCCCACCTGCATCCTCTCCTTTGGGGGAGAAGATGCAAAAGATATCCTTTAAAGATTGTTTTCCTGGATGGTTTCTGGTATACTAATTGAATTCAAGAAACGTTTTACATAAGGAGGGAATGTGCAAAATAAACATAGCAGGAAAACGCCTTTTATTGGGATTAGAGGGATTCATCTTGACCTGAAAGGGTTACCGCCGACACCTGAAAGACTTCTGGAACTACTGGAGATAATGGCAGGGGTTGGAATAAACTGCATCCTTGTTGAGTGGGAGGATACATATCCCTGGAAAAAATATCCGGAGATGCAGAACCAGACAGCATACCCTGAAAAAACTGTTGAGAGATTTCTTAACAAGGCTGAAAGTTTATCAATAGAGATTATTCCTCTGGTACAGTCTCTCGGACATATGGAAAATGTCTTATCCAGAGAGAGATTTAGAAAACTTAGAGAACTGGACGATAATGTCTCTGAGTTATGCCCCAGCAAGAAGGAAGGTCAAGAATTGGTAATCTCTCTGGTAGATGACATACTGAGAACACACGAAGGCAGAATAAAACATTTTCATCTCGGTGGAGATGAAGCCTGGACGCTCGGCTCCTGTCCGGCATGCAAGAAAGCAGTTAGGTCTACCGGCAAGGGCTCTCTATATCTTAAACACATCCTGCCGGTTCTGGAATATTTACGGGGAAAAGGTATACAGCCCATACTCTGGGACGATATGATGCGTAACTGGCCTGCCAGAGAATTGAAAAAACTTGCAGGAAGAACCGACCTTATGGTGTGGACCTACGGACGAAAAATACCCGAAAAGATAAGTGACGCAATGGTAAAATTTTCAAGGACAGGGATAACAATGTGGGGAGCATCTGCATTCAAAGGGGCGGATGGAGTGATGGCTGACGTACCTGACATAAACACGCGTAAGGAAAATCTTCTGGCATGGATAGAAGCAGGCAGAAAAACAAAACTTAAAGGTATGGTAGCCACAGGGTGGAGCAGATACAACACATTTATCGCTCCCTGTGGAAGTATTGAGGAATCTCTTGATGCTCTCGTAATTGCCGCCTGGTCAATGTGGGACGGTAAGATACCGTCCGACGCTCAGGAGAAAGTGCGCAGTTTTCTGCAAAAAGGAAATATGAAAAACCTGGCCGGCAAAAGGTTCTTTGAATGCCTGGATTCCGGTACAAAACTCCAGGAATGGAGAAACCGCTCTCTTGAACTGTTGAAAAACCACTGGGTGCGTTCCGCAGTCTTGTACGGAGAAAAAAACCGTTGCAATCCTTATGAGGAGAAAAGGATAGCCGGCGAGATAAAAGAATCTCTTAATAAAGGCAGGAAACTGGCTGACAACTGGTACAGGACACACAAAGGACTGATACCGAACGTATGGCTGAAATACTACATAAAATCAAGACTCTGGCAGGTTGAGACATATGCAGGCGGAGTGCTGGAAAAACTCTCCTCCAGGGAGCGAAGGTGAAAATAAATATCAATTTTAGAGGAGTAACAAAATGCTTGACAAAAAGAAATTTCTTATTGACGCTGGGATAAAGGACCTCCCTTTTCCCATAAAGGTAATATCTGGTTCAGAACCTGAAGGACAGCACACGGTGGCAAACCTTTCAATCAACGCCCGTATAATGCAGGAGTTTGAAGCAAGTTGGATAGACAGATTCATCAAGATAGTCCACAGCCACAAGGGCACAATAGGCACGGATACCCTGAAGGTAAACATCATTGACTATCTAAAGGAACTCAAAGCCAACATGGTGAAGATTGACTTTGACTATCCCTATTTCATTGAAAAAACCACGCCTGCATCAAAGGAAAAGTGCCTTGTAAGGTATATGTGCACATATTCCGTAAAGGTTATCTCCGTGGATGAAAAACCAAAGGTCTTCTTTCGTATGGAGATTCCTGTCATCACAACCTATCCCGGCTCATCAAAAGAAAAAGCCGTAGGTCTCTTCGGACAGTTAAGTATTGTTACTGTTGAGATTGAGACAAAAAAGGACGTTTATCCCGAAGAACTGGTTAATATAGTTGACAGCCATGCACTGGCTCCCGTTTATTCTTACCTTTCAACGGAAGACCAGATAGCGATAATCCAGAAGGTGCATTCTCAGGTGCGTTCAAGTGTTGTGATGCTTGACGAAATAAAAAGCGAGTTGTCACAACTCACCAAAAAAATAGGATGGTACAGCGTAAACTGTGCCAACTACGGGATGTTGCATTCTTACAGCACTGTCATAAAAACTGAAAAAGGAATGTGGGTCCCCGGAAGTTAAGATGATATTTATAATCAAGGGTCTGGCTACGGGAGTTATAGCCGGGTTCATATGCGGCCTTTTCGGGATGGGCGGCGGTTCTCTGATTGTTCCAGCCATAGTCCACGTCTTCAGCATGCCGATGAAAGAGGCAATAGGCACAAGTTTGTTTGTAATAGTATTTTCCGCCACATCCGCCCTCATCAATTATGCGAGGAGCAAGCAGGTAAAAACGAAACTTGCACTGTTTATTGTCCCTTCAGGCATGGTGGGAGCCCAGGCAGGAGCACTGCTTACAAGCCGTCTGCCTGAAACAGCGGTCAAGTACATCTTTATAGTGCTTGTTACTCTGCTGGGTACCAAGATGCTGATACAACCTGAAGACAAGAGTGCCTGTGAAAAAACAGACTACAATAAGGTCTCGGCAGTACTCATAGGCCTGTCCGCGGGATTCGTATCCGGGCTTTGCGGAGTGGGTGGGGCAGTGATGATTGTCCCTCTTCTTTATATCTTTCTAAAGGTACCGATGCACGCCTGCATAGGAACCTCCCTTATTGCGATATTTTTCAACTCCTTATCGGGAAGCACCGGCTACATTATCAGGGGCTACGTTGACTTCCGTATAGGTGCACTGCTTGCTGTCAGTTCAATGATTGCGGCTCCACTGGGAGCAAAACTGTCCATCAACACCCCGCGGGAAAGACTCAGGAGGATGTTCGCAATTATCCTGATACTAAGCGGTCTGTCAATCCTCATCAGATAATAAAGCAATACCCCATCACCCTTCCCTCTCCCCGAAGGGTAGAGGGTTAAAAGGAGGGAATACTCTCCCTTCATCACTTCTCCTCTCCCCACGGGGGAGAGAAATCAAAGGGGAGTGAGAAAAATACTATCTACTCATGAAAAAACGGATACTGGGCATAGATGAGAACGGGCTGGGCCCCCTTATGGGACCCCTTGTTGTCACCGGTACCCTTCTAAAACAGAGTGGAGACAGGACTGCGTGGTTTGAAGACATAGCAGACAGCAAGTTCTTCTTCCGCACAAGAAGCAAAAACAACTTTTCCAGAATAGAGGAGACCGCCATATCGGTATTTTACCTCTGGAAGAGACAACTTCCCCTATCTCCTGCAGAGATATTGAACACTTTTTGCGGAAGGATAGAGCGCTCTCCTGAAACAAGTATCTGCACGGGCAAAATACCTGAAAAATTTATCTGGGCTGAACCTGAAAGCGTGAAAAAACGGTGTGGTGCATTTTCCGAATGGGCAATAAAAAACAGCATTGAAATAGAGACTGTAAAGTCCATCCCTGTCTACGTATACAGAATAAACGAGTTTGTGAAAAAAGAAGGGTCCAAAATTCTTCTGGATTTCCTGACCTTCTGCGATATTATGAAAAACGTCCCGGACAAAAATGGTATGGATGTACAGGCAGGTAAGATAGGGGGGCTGAAGTTCTATAAGACCTATCTGCGTTATGCCTTCCCTGACTACGAACCCATTATCCTGCAGGAAAAAGAGGAGAATTCTTCGTATCTGTTAAAAAATCATCTGTCAGAATTTTGTATAAACTTCATTATGGACGTTGAGAAAAAATCTTTCCCTGCGGCACTCTCCTCCATCACAGGCAAGTATGTAAGGGAGATATTTATGGAGAGCATAAGAAAAACCCTCGGCATCAAAGAAAACATCTCCGGCTAC
>CAYORP010000148.1:0-2623 GCA_964406415.1 uncultured bacterium | reverse complement strand
TGTTATAGCCCCTTTCCCCTCGATATTGGCGGGCCTTGATTCCAGTCTTACCACATGCTCCTGCGTCAATTTCAATTCGGCAGAATCCTCGATGGTAATGATGCGTTCGCCGGGCGGCAAAAAAGAGGAGAGCACATTAAGTATGGTTGTTTTGCCTGTCCCCGTCCCTCCCGCAACAACAATATCCATTCTTCCAACTATACATACTTTCAGAAAATCCAGCATCTGCCGTGATACCGAACCGAACCTTTCCAGGTCTTCGGGCGTGAAAGGGTCTGACGGAAACCGCCGTATGGTAAGGCAGGGACCCACAAGAGAAATGGGATTGATTATGGCGTTTACTCTTGAACCGTCAGCAAGACGGGCATCCACGAGGGGAGAACTTTCGTCTATTCTTCTGCCGATACGGTGAACAATTCGCTCAATGGCATTAAATAGATGCTCATTGCTGGTAAATTCTTTACGGGAAGGAATTATTTTCCCACTCTTTTCAACATAAATACTGTTATAGCCGTTTACCATTATTTCCGTTATCTCCGGGTCGGCAAGCATCTCCTCGAGCGGTCCCAGCCCCAGTGCCTCGTCAATAAGCTCTTGATGCAAAGTCTCTCTATTTATTGAAGGCGGTACCTGCGAGGACAAAAACCTTATGATATCATGCAGGCTCTCGGAGACCTTTTTACGTATGTCCTCGTCGCTGGTCTTTGAGAAATCAAGGGTTTTAAGGTTTAATTTCTCAAGTAGCAGTTTATGCGCTCTTTCCTTGAATCTTTTAATTTCATCAGTAGCGTGTTTTTCTTTAGTTTTTTTGACCTCTACCTTGGGTACAGCCTCTACCTTCAACGCCTTACCTAATCCCTGCTTATCATGCACACCCTGCCCCGCTGTTTCCTTGCTTTGCAAGAAAGTCTCCCCTGTTTTTTGATTTAAAGTAGATTCCTTTTTCCTGTTTTTGTTGCCGTTGCAAAAAACCTTTATTTCAACCTCCCCAAGGCGTATAAGATTGCCGTCACTCACTTCAACGGGAACCCCCTTTTTACAAGGCATGTTATCGACCATCGAGCCGTTGACGCTACCCATATCCTCCAAAAAGAGGTTGCCGTCCCTGAGATAAATCTTTGCATGCTGACGAGAAACAGATGTATTCGGGATACTTACAAGGCATTCAGATGAACGCCCCATAATAGCCTCTTTTCCTTCTACGGCCACAGTTGTTTCTCTACCGTTATTATTTATCCTGAGTTCTAACACATTCTCTCCTTATGGAAAACGCTCTCACAACATATGTGGATTTACTCCTCTATCTTCCCGGACTGCTCTGCCGATAATGATTTTTTTTGCAATTCGACATAAGTCGGTGAAGTCGGGGTAATGACAAGTATCATGTCCTTATAAATCTCGCGTCGCCCCCTTTTGGAAAAGAGCAGATTTAAAAGCGGAATATCCCTTAAAACAGGCGTTCCTCTCCTGAAATGGTCGTTTATCTTTTCCTTTGTTCCTGAAATAATCAGGCTTTGACCGTGGGGTATCATAACCTCGGTTTCCGTCTTATAGGTTGAAAAAGCCAGCCGTCCGCCTATGGCACTTCTCATAGGCGCGCTTATTTCTATACTCAACCTGTTATTAATTACCCCTTTGCTGGTAATTTCAGGAGTTACCTTCATAATAACTCCATACTGCTTATATTCCACCTCTGCCACATCGCGTCCAGACACCTCTATTACAACCTCTCCTCCCTGATGGTAAGTGGCTTCCCTTCCGGTTTTCGTAACCACATGCCACCTGTCAACATTATCGGCAGTGCCATCATATATCTCAGGGAAGATGCCGGCTAAGCTCTTTGCGGCCGTAAAAATAAGGCCTGTCGATGTTGTCGGCTCAATAATACGCTCGAAAGTAACATTAAATGTATCCGGGCTGAGAAGGTTTATACCAAGCGTTTCGTCAAAAGTCTTATCGGAAACTATAAAATAACCGTTGATTTCTATCATCGCTTCCTCTACCCTGATAAGATTGGTAACTTTGTCAGCATAGGCGCGCGCTTCTTTTTCAGCATCCTCTTTTTCCTTTTCATTCAAAACGGTCCCCTTCAAAATCAGTCCGTCACTTCCCGACGGTTCAGCAGATACAAGAGGCAGACCTATTTTGCGCGTAACCTCTCTGGCTGATTCCTGCAGATACACAGAAAGGTCAAGCTGTGCGTAATTATCAACCTGTGGATACGCTCCTGCCACCTTTTCAATCTTTTCCCTATCCTGCAGCCTGAGAATCTTTCCCTGTATGGCAACCTTATCTCCCACAGTTGTTATCTCTATGCCTTCTACTCCCGTCAGCAACTCTTTCACATGTCTTTCAACCTTTGTTATGTCATCCCCGAGTAACACAAGGTTTTCTGCTATCTCTCCCTGCCCTTTTACTATCCTGTCAACAAGGTCAAATTGCTGTTTATTGTAAACTGTTCCAACCACCAGTACCTTTTCGTCTTCAGGAATTACGGAAACACCGCCTACTTTCAACATCTCCAGCCTTCTTTCAATATTACCCGCGCTTTCGTCAGGACAACTGGCAAGCACCTTAACTACACTGTTTTGCTGTCTGCCGTCGGCATACCATACAATAAGGT
>CAYORP010000147.1:0-16179 GCA_964406415.1 uncultured bacterium | reverse complement strand
TTCCATATCTCTTAACACCCTGCTCAGGTTAACCTGTGCCCTGCCGCAGGTAGGACAAGAAATAATCTCAGGTTCAAACCTCCTCAGGTTTAAAGACTGAAGAATAGCCCTGCCTGTTTTTATCTCCTTCCAGGAAGGTTCAGTCAGAGAAACCCTGATGGTGTCACCAATACCCTCATAGAGAAGCATTCCTATACCAAGTATAGACTTACTTTCGGCAATGGGCCCCCTACCTGCCTCGGTTATCCCGAGATGCAGGGGATAATCAAAAGATTCGGATACTTTTCTGTAGCAATCAATGGTATCCTGCACAAACGGCGTTTTAAGTGATATAACTATTGCATGGAAGTCCAGAGATTGAAAAATACCGATACTGCTCACCGCAGAATCCACCATACTATCCACAAGGGTCTTACCCATCTTAACGGAGCCGGAGTTAATTCCGATACGTATGGGAACATTGCAATCTCTGGCAGCACTTACTATCTCTTTTATACCCGGAAGGGGGGTATTTCCGGGGTTAATCCTTATCTTATCTGCCCCATTCTCCATCGCAAGAAGGGCAAGTTTATAACTGTAGTGGATGTCTGCAATAACAGGTATGCTGATTTTTTCCTTAAGTTTCTTCAACACCGATGCGTCTTCTTCATCAAGAATAGCGACCCTGACAAATTCAGCACCTTCTTCAACCATCAGTCTCGTCTCTTTCAGTAACCCTTTTATGTCCGCGGTGCGAACCTTTGTCATCCCCTGAACAGAGACAGGCGCATCTCCACCGATAAAAGCATTACCAACCTTTACCTTCCGTGTTTTTTTTCTCACTTGTCACGCCTGTCCCGAACCGACGCCTTCTGTCGTTGCGAGGTTTTTTTACCGTGGCAATCTGACACACTCTGTCATTGCGAGGCGTCTTTTGCCGTGGCAATCTCAAACTTAATGTAGATATTGCGCAGATTGTTCCGAGCCTGTCATTGAAATTGCGGAGCTTGCCCCGAGTCTGTCATTGAGATTGCTTCCTCATATAAAACATTCCTCGCAATGACAGGCGAAGGAATCTCATCCCTCGCAATGACAATGCGGTGAGGACTTATCTCCTTGTTATGAAGTCTTCAACAACCCGCATGATATCATTATATGTCACGTAAAGTGCCAACCCGATAATAAGAACAAATCCAACATATCCTACCCACTCCAGACTTTTTCTGGAAGGACGCCTGCGTGAAATTCTTTCAACGGCGAGTCCGAAAAGGTGTCCTCCGTCAAGTATGGGGAAAGGCATAAGATTGATTATACCAAGGTTGACGCTTATAAACGCCATGAAATAAAGAAAACGCCCCAGCCCATAATGGACAATCTCCGCTCCCCACTGTGCAATACCTATGGGTCCTGACAATTGCCTGGCAGAAACCTGCCTTGCTATAAGCATCTTCAACGCTATAAATATTCCGTACAGCATCTTGCCAAATTCCTTACCTGCCCTTATAACTGCACCGCCAAAAGAGTACTTCTCTATCCTTTCCATCGGTGAGATACCCAGGATATAAACAGGCTTTCCCGCATCCGTCTCTTCCGAATCCTTGAACACTCCGGGCATAACGCTGAACAACAGAACTTCTCCGTTCCTTTTCACCGTCAGGTTAACAGGCCGTTGCGCATCCCGTTCAATGGCACTTTTAATATTCATCAGGACGTCAAACCACTCATTACACGCTTTACCGTTTACCTCAAGAATTTCATCTCCAACCGCCAGACCTGATTTCTCCGCAGGTAGACCCTTAACGAAAGAACCTATCTTTGTGCCGTCATAACCGGGAACCCCTATTATAAATACAGGGATGAGAAGCAACAGCCCCAGAATAAGGTTGTTTAAAGCACCTGCAGCAACAACCTGACTCCTGTGACCGACACTCTTTCCCATATATTCCCAGTCTTCGTCCTTTTCTTTTTCTTTCCCCTCGTACTCCTCACCGGACATTTTTACGAAACCGCCAAAAGGCAGCAGACAGAACTGATATTCTGTATCACCTTTCTTTCTGGAGAATAACTTAGGACCAAACCCGATTGAAAACTTTTCTACCCTGATTCCCACTCTTTTTGCCGCAAAGAAGTGTCCGGCTTCGTGAACGAGTATGATGATTGAAAAAAGTACAAAAACCGATATTATTGATAATATCATTTTCTATACTCCTGCAAGTTTCCTTACATTCTGTTTCGTCTGTTCGTGGATCCGGAAAATATCGTCAACCGAAACCACCTTTTTTACCTTATGGGCGGTCATCACATTTTTTACAATATTAAGTATATCATTAAATTTTATTTTACCCTTAAGAAAAAGACCCACTGCCTCTTCATTGACTGCATTCAATACCACCGGAAATGAGCCCTTTTTTTTAATCGCCTTTAATGCAAGAGAAAACCATACGGAATCCCTGTCAGCAGGAAACAGTGTAAGTTTGTTTTTTGTGTTAAAGTCTATCTTTTTCCAGTATGTTTCTTTCCTGTATGGATAATCAAGGACAAATTTTATTGGGACCTTCATATCAGGTAGAGATAAAACAGATTTTATTGTACCATCTATCAGTTCAACCATTCCATGGATAACCGCTTCAGGGTGTATTAAAACGTCTATTTTCTCCGCAGGCATACCGAACAGGTAATGCGCCTCAATAATTTCAAACGCCTTGTTCATCATTGTTGCAGAGTCAACTGTTATTTTTTTACCCATCTTCCATACAGGATGTTTTAGAACCTCTCTTAAACCAACATTCTCTACTGCAGGTTTACCTCCAAAAGGACCTCCAGAGGCAGTCAGGTATAACTTCCCGACATCCTTTTTTCTTACCCCTTCCAGTGCCTGAAAAATCGCATTGTGCTCGCTGTCCACCGGCAGAATGCAGGTATGGTATTTCCTGACCAGCGGGATGATTATATGACCTGCAACAACCAGTATCTCTTTTGTGGCAAGCCCGATGGTCTTACCCCTTTTAACAGCAGAGATGACCGCATTAAGAGTGCTGATGCCGGGTATGGCACAGATGACAATATCCACCTTCTCATTCTGCACCATCTCTTCCATTCCATCAGGTTCATACAGGAACCGGACCTTTTTAAATCTTCTCTCAAAATCCACATCTTGTTTTTCAAGATAAACATATCCCGGCCTGAATTCTTCTATCTGTTTTGCAAGTATGTCTTTTCTGCTCTTGCAGGCAAGTCCCAGTACACTAAATCTATCTCTCCCTCTTCTGATAACCTCAAGGGTATTTTTACCTATGGTTCCTGTACTGCCGAGTATTATGATGTTTTTCACTTGTTTCGGACCTTTTTGTGGGAGAGGTCTCCCGACCTCGACATCATCGGCATCAGGAGATGCCTCCCACATTATATTGTTCAGGGAGCCGCACCGAATTTTCTTTTGCGTTTCCGGTAGTAAACAATCGCCTTCAAAAATTCTTCCTCAGTAAAATCGGGCCACAACACAGGGGTAAAATACAACTCCGCATAAGCAGCCTGCCACAAGAGAAAGTTGCTCAGTCTTTTCTCTCCGGATGTTCTTATAATAAGGTCTGGATGTGGAGTCCCACTTGTATAAAGATTTTTTTCAATCAACTCCTCGCTTATATCTTTTTCCGCCGCTCCTGAACGAACTATTTCCCTTACCGCATCTGTTATTTCCTGACGGCTGCCGTAGTTTTTGGCAAAAATGAGGTTCAGCCCCGTGTTCTTTTTTGTCATTACTTCAACATCCTTCATTGTGGACCTAAGAGAGGGTGGTAAATTTTTCCTGCCCCCTATAAACCCTACCTTTACGTTCTTTTTATGAAGGTCTGCTCCTTCAATACTCAGACTTTGCTCCATCAAAGAAAAAAGAAATCTGACCTCATCCTCAGACCTTTTCCAGTTTTCTGTTGAAAAAGAATAGAGCGTCAGGTATTTCACCCCGTATTTATCGGCGGCTTTCACAATTCTCCTTACAGCTTTCAACCCTTCCTTATGCCCTGCAATTCTGGGTAGTTTTCTCTTTAGAGCCCACCTGCCGTTGCCGTCCATTATGATGCCTATATGGACGGGGACTATCTCTTCTACCTTTCTTTTGTTTTTCATCCCGTTCTATTCTCCCCCTCACCTATCCTCTCCCCTTGGGGAGAGGGAATTTCTCTTGCCCCCTCACCTATCCTCTCCCCGAGGGGAGGGGTGAGGGGGGGATTTCATATGCTGAATTTCTCTCCAAAGTAAACTTTACGTGAATCAGGATGTGCAAGTATCTGTTCCGGAGTCCCTTCTATCAGTATCTGTCCTTTGTGTATGAGATATGCCCTGTCAGTAATCCTCAGCGCATCCCTTACATTGTGGTCTGTCAGCAGTATGCCTATGCCATCTTTTTTAAGGTCTGTTATGGTACCTTGAAGTTCATAGACGGTCTTGGGGTCTATACCTGAAAAGGGCTCGTCAAGGAGGAAAAACTTGGGATTCAAGGTTAGACTTCTACCTATCTCCAGACGCCTTTTCTCTCCACCTGAAAGGTTGCCTGCCATATTTTTTCTCATCTCGTATAGTCCGACCTTTTTCAAATAACTCTGGCATATCTCTTGCATCTTTTGCCTGTCTTTGTAATAATCTTCAAGTATAATGTATATGTTCTCCTCAACCGTAAGTTTATTAAAAAGCGATATCTCCTGTGGAAGGTACAAAAGTCCTTCCCTTGCCCTTCTCCACACAGGCAGGAAGGTAATATCAGAATCATCAAGTAGTATCCTACCCCTGTCCGGAATGAGAAACCCGAGTATCATTTCAAAGGTGGTTGTTTTCCCTGCCCCATTAGGACCGAGTAAACCCACAACCTCTCCTTTTTCTACGTTTATGGAGAGATTGTCAACCGCAACCTTGCTACCAAAACTTTTTCTCAGGTTAATTGCTTTAAGCATAAGTTAAAAGAGATGTGGGCCTTTGCCTTCAACATCCGATATGTTCATTCCCAGGTGTTTATATGCAAGTATGGTGGCTGTCCTGCCCTGTGCAGTCTTTTTAATGAATCCTTTCCGTACGAGGAAACTTTCGTACACCTCTTCAATCGTGTCAGACTCTTCACCCACCGCTATGGATAAACTCTTCAAACCCACAGGGCCTCCCGCAAACTTGGTAATGATAACATCCAGAATCTTTTTGTCCATCTCGTCCAGACCTTCTTCGTCAACATCCATTCTATCAAGGGCAAGTTTTGCTATTTCAATGTCTATTACGCCTTTACCTTTGACCTGAGCATAGTCACGGATTCTTCTCAACAGACGGTTTGCCACCCTCGGTGTTCCCCTTGAACGCTTAGCTATCTCTTCAGCACCCTTTTCGTTTATCTCTATATGCAGAAGACCTGCCGCCCTTATTATTATTGCTTCCAGTTCTTCCGTGTTGTAGTAATCCAGCCGGTGCATAATACCGAATCTGTTCCTGAGCGGTGATGTAAGTAAACCTATCCTTGTTGTTGCTCCGACAAGTGTAAAGTGTTTCAAGGGTATTTTTACGGATTTTGCTTTGGGTCCCTCACCTATCATTATGTCTATACAGAACTCCTCCATCCCGCTGTAAAGATATTCCTCAATGTTTCTTGACAGACGATGAATCTCGTCTATAAAAAGTATGTCTCCCTTTTCAAGGTTTGTAAGAATACCTGCCAGGTCCCCTGCCCTTTCTATCACAGGACCCGATGTTGCCCTTATGTTCACGCCCATCTCATTGGCTATGATGTACGAAAGTGTCGTCTTGCCTATGCCGGGAGGTCCATGAAAAAGGACATGGTCAAGTACGTCTTCTCTTTCCTTTGCCGCTTTTATAAAAACGGCAAGGTTTTCCTTTACCCTGTTCTGACCTACAAACTCGGAAAATTTTTTAGGTCTGACAGTGTTTTCATACCTTATGTCTTCACTTTCAGCCACCGGAGACGTTACCCTCTCTTCCATTGTTCATTATCCTTAAAAAGAAATTTCTAAACAAATTCTCAATAAAATTGCTTGATGGTTTACGTCCTATAACTTTGAATCAGATCCGGATTATTTTTATACCCTTCACACAGTTCTTTAATGGGACAGTCTTTACATTTAGGGTTTTCATGATTAAGGCAGTATTTTGTCCCTATATAGACTAATCCATCATCTAATTCCCCAATGCCATAATCAGTGTTTAATAATAAAGCATTTGGTATTTGTTGAATCTCTATTGTTTTAGGCCTTTTCTTTGTGCAAAGATAGTCTGCACAGACAATTTTATATTTTTCAAAGAGTTCTTTATTTCTCAGTGCCGCATTAGATTTATTCCCTCTAATGTTAGTAACTCTGATATAATTTGTTTCTCCCTTCCCTTTCCCTTTTTGGATTACTTCCCATTTTTCATAATCGTTGATACCTGCCCAAGTTAATAAAAAACCCGTCCGGAAAAATATACGCCCAGCATTACTATCAAAAGGTATTTCAAAGGATAAATTCTGCCAGCTTTTATCCTGTCTTTTTGCCAACCTAAAGCTATAAACATACCATTTGGAAAAGAGATGACATGCCTTATCTCCGATTGCCTTACCGAGTCCGTACCGTTCATCATCTTTAATAACCTTGCTCATCAATTCAGCAGAATCACTTTCTTCCAAATAATCAACAAGTTTTTTGCCGTCTTTTTCTAAAATAAGAGGGACGCACAATGGAACACCCCAACGGAATACCGCATAATTTAAAACCTGTTTAGAATTATCCATAAATAAATTATATTTCTTAGGATTAGATTGATTTTCTTTAGCCCAGATAGGGGCACGCACTTCTTTAATGCCTTCATGCACAGTACGAATTTTGTCTATGGAAATGTGTAATTCTTTGAAAAAATCCAGCGGACGATGAAGTATTCTGATTTCTCTTTGATAAAGTTCATTGGTAACCCTTATCAACATTTGCCGCAGGCCTTCAATATCAGGACCTTGGTCCAATACCGCATTTAAGAGCAAAAATCTTGTTATTAACTCACGGCGGGGCCAAGGACCATCCTGCCTGTCCAATTCTTCTACAATCAGGTCATTGTTTTTATCAAAGAAATGATGAAATGTCTCTATCAAATGTATATCTGGTTTAGCAGGATGTTCCCTGCCTATTTTTGCTATGGTGGTTATCAATTTCTGACTTTGTCTTATAATATCTATTGACATCATTTGGCCTCTACATTAAAGAGTTCTAATGAGTGAGGAATATTTTCTTTGAATTCACTTTTAATGCGATAAATATCTTTATCCAATCGCTCTTTGGCAAATTCATAGTATTCCTTTACAATTTCAAAGCCAATGTATTGACGCTTAAGCATTTTGCTGACTACTGCAACCTGGCCTGAGCCCAAAAACGGGTCTAGAACTATATCGTTTTCTTCGCTGGAATAGAGCAGGAGCTTCCTAATCAATTCTGCCGGTAATTTAGTTGGAGTTTTTTGGTCACCATTCCAATACTCTCTTTTTATATACCAAACGTCTTCCTTGTCTTGATAATGCAGACTGCCTCCTGTTTCTCTTTTTTCATGTTTTCCAAAACGCACATAAGGGAAAAACTTTCTTTTTTGTTCATTTTTACAAACATATAAACAATGATAGTGGGAGGTAACAAATTTCTTTTGAGTCGCTACGCCGAATTGATAATGCCAAATAATATGATTAACTGTAATAAAACCGGTTTCATCAAGTGCATTAAGAATATCTTTAAGATTGTTCCATCCTGAAAAGACATACATACTTCCAGATTCTTTCAAAACCCGGTAAACCTCCTCCATCCATTGGAGGGTAAATTTATAGTATTCTTCTTTAGGTATTTCCTGATAGCCTTCTAAGACACGTGACTGAGTACGATTGTAATTACTGCGTTTTGCCTTAAATTCTATTGCAAAAGGAGGGTCGGTAATTACCATATCTATACTATCACTCTGGATTTGTTTCATCCCTTCCAAACAGTCCATATTATAGATTTTGTTGATATCTAATCTGTAAGACCTGGTTGACATTACACTTTCTTTTATAAAAAGGTGTTTATCTCTTTTCGTCTTATATTGAACTTTCGTTTTCATCTGTATATATAGAGGTAAGTTCATCTGGACGCCAGGTTAGATTCCTCAATTTCGTGTTGACTGTCCTGCCATCACGGCATTACCCTTTTTTAAGAGCCTCCCTTATAATCTCCTCAATGCTCATCTTCTTTCCCACCTCTTTCATTATCCTGCCGACCGTAACCGCCGCATCTCTTCTCTTGTAACCCAGCACCGTCAGCGCCTCAACAGCGCTTGCAAAAACCTCCCTTTCCCCTTCTTCCTGTTTTTCCGCAAAGACAGGCATCTTTTCAACCTTTTGTTTCAACTCAACTATTAACCGTTCTCCTGTCTTTTTGCCCACGCCGGGAACGCTTGTGAAAACAGATGCATCCTCCGAGAGTATCGCCTGATACAGTTCCTGCGTATTGAGCCCTGAAAGAATCCTGAGAGCCACCTTTGGCCCTATACCTGGAACAGAGAGAAGCATAAGGAAGGTTTCTCTCTCTTTTTCTGTGGCAAATCCGAAAAGATTTATTTCTTCTTCTCGTATCTGCTGGACAGCAAACAACCGTATGTTGTTGCCTTCTTCTCCTATTGACTGGGCGGTTTCAAGAGAAATGTTCAGAACGTAAGCAATCCCGTTATTTTCAACCACCACCCTGGCAGGAGATTTTAAAACCAGTTTACCCTGAATGTAGTAAATCATACTCTTTTTTGCTGTTCAGATAAGAGACTGCCGCCGCAACAGCATCGCTCTCATCCTCACTTTTGAAGTCTTTATAACCTGTTATGTGCTCCAGCATATATTGCACCTGTTCCTTCGTGGCAGACCCTCTACCGGTAATGTTCTGTTTAATCTCTCTCGGGGAAATAAGATGAAAGTCAAGATTTTTCTTCACAACCATACTGAGGAGAATCCCCATTACCTGTCCTATTTTCAAGGCAATCTGAAAGTTTTTATCCAGATATATCTCTTCAATAACGACTATATCAGGATGCAGTTCATCCAGCAAGACCTCAAATCTTTCAATTATATGGGGAATCTTTTTTTGATAGGGGGCTTTTACAGGAGAAACTATGGTCCCGGTACAAACAACAACATCCTGCCTGTCTCTGTGTTCAACAAGCCCGTACCCTATCTTGTTAACACCAGGGTCAATCCCAAGTATCCTCATATTTTAAAAATACAATTTAACGTTTTTATTCTACGGCATTAGCGATATCGTCAGGGATGTCAAAGTTGGCATAAGCAGCCTGCACATCATCATGGTCTTCAAGCGCCTCCAGAAGTTTCAGTACCTGCTCTGCTGTTTTACCCTCTACCCTGACTGTGTTTTTAGGTGCAAATGTAAGACTTGCATCCTCCGGCTCGATATTTTTCCCGGTAAGTGCATTTTTTACGGAGTCAAAATTTTCAGGAGGGGTTGTAATCTCGTAAACATCATCTTCGGTTGTCATATCTTCAGCTCCTGCCTCAAGAATTATTTCAAGAAGTTCATCTTCCTTTATTTTTTCCTTTTTTACAGTGATAACCCCTTTCCTTTCAAACAACCAGGCAACACTACCCGCACCGCCAAGATTACCGTTCTGTTTGGAGAAAATAGAGCGTATTTCTGAAGCGCTACGGTTTTTGTTGTCAGTCAAAACTTCCACATATACTGCCACGCCTCCCGGGGCATATCCCTCATATGTAACCTGCTCAAACTGGACGCCTCCTTCCTCCCCGCAGCCCTTCTTGATGGCGCGCTGGATGTTGTCATTGGGCATATTGAAACTTTTTGCCTTGTCTATAACCATTCTTAAACGTGGGTTTGTATCAGGATTTCCGCCACCCATCTTTGCCGCCATCATTATTTCCCTTATAAACTTGGTAAACATCTTGCCTCTTTTGGCATCAGTAGCCATCTTTTTATGCTTGATACTGTGCCACTTGGAATGTCCGGACATATGTTCCTCCTTTACCCCCAACCCCCGTATTTTGTCATTGCGAGCGTTCTTTGCGCGGCAATCTCATGAGATTGCTTCAGCATCCAAAACATGCTTCGCAACGACAAGTGGTTAGAAATCACTCTTTTTTCAGTTTTTCCCAGAACTCTTTTGCACTGATATTCTCAATCGTTTTCCTGAACTCCTCCGCCTCTTTCTTCCCTATCGGCTTGTCAAGGCCTTTAGATTTTATAAACTTTCTGCTTCCCTCATAATATTTCACTATCTCTACCTTTGACAGCAGACTCTCCTCAGCATAAATAGGAGCTCTAAACCTTAATGCCAGTGCAATGCCATCACTGGGACGACAGTCTATACTCTTCACGACCTTACCCTTCTGAACAATCATATTTGCATAATATACGTTGTTTTTCACAGCAGGGATTTCCAGCCTCAGGAATCTGTAGCCAAGAACCTCAATAACATTTCTGATAAGGTCGTGTGTAAGAGGTCTGGGGAAAGACGCTTCTTCAAGAACAAGGAGAATGGATTGGGCTTCAAAAATGCCCACAACAATAGGTAATATCTTCCCCTGCGCGCTTTTCAGGATGACTACAGGCGAGTTGCTCAAGAGATTAAGCACCACACCCTCAATGTCTACCTTTACCATATTATTTTCACCCCTGCGATTCTTTCTCTTTTTTTCTCTCATCAACTATCTTCTGGGCTATGTGTGGAGGTACAACCTCATAATGTGAAAACGCCATAGTAAACGTCCCTTTACCGCTCGTGATTGACCTTAACTCATTGGTGTAGTTAGCCATCTCTGCAAGAGGAACCAACGCCTTAATCACCTGAGTTTTACCTGAAAGCAGCATATCCAATACCTTGCCCCTCTTTGCATTGACAGTACCTATAACATCCCCCACAAGGTCCTGTGGCACTCTTATTTCCACGTTGACTATCGGCTCAAGAAGTATCGGGTTACCCTGCTGCAATGCCTTCTGAAGAGCAAGGATACCAGCCAGTTGAAAGGCAATATCCGAAGAATCTACAGTATGGTAGGTCCCATCATAAAGCCTCACCCTTATATCAACCACGGGATAACCCGCCATACTGCCTTTCTTCATCCCCGACCTTATCCCTTTTTCCACTGAAGGGATAAACTGCCTTGGAATTGAACCACCAACAATCTCATCAACAAACTCAAATCCGCCTCCCCTCGGTAAAGGCTCCACCTTGATAAAACAGTGTCCGTATTGCCCTCTGCCACCGGTTTGTTTCTTATGCTTGCCTTCAGCATCTGCAGGGGTTGTAATTGTTTCTTTGTATGCTATCTTGGGTATTCCTTTTTCAACCTCAACGCCAAACTTATTCTTAAACTTGTTTATCGCTATATCTATGTGCAGGTCACCCATGCCTGCAATAATGGTTTCTCCGGTTTCATCATCCCTGTAAACGTCTATGGTAGGGTCTTCTTCAACTATCCTGTTTATAGCATTGCCAAGCTTGTCTTCAGTCCCTTTAACCTTAGGCCTTATGGAATAAGAAACAGCACCAGCAGGAGGGCGGGTTACAGAAAAGGTTAAAGGACTACCCGGTTCACAAAAAGTGTCAAATGCCTCGGTGCTGGACAATTTTGCAACTGCCACAACATCACCGGGGAGGGCTTCCGCAACAGTCTCCTGTTTCTTACCCTGCATCCTGAGTAACTGTCCTACCCGTTCTTTAGCGTTTTTCGACATGTTCAAAAACTGTGAGTTTGACTTGAGTTTCCCGGAGAAAACACGCAGGTAGGAAAGTTTCCCGGCAAAAGGGTCAAAAATAGTCTTTACAACAATACCGACAAGAGGTTCTCCCTCATCCCTTTTGACCTCCTTCTCCTGACCATCCGCAGTTTTGACCTTTAAAACGGGCATTTCCCCGGTTGAGGGTACATAGTTAAATATGAACTCTGTCAGGTCCTCAGTCCCTATCTGGTTTATTGCCGAACCGGATAGTACGGGGATAACCCTGCCTTCTGTAATTCCCTTTTTAATATATCCTGCCATATCATCAAAAGATATCTCTGCCCCATCCAGATACTTTTCCATCAGTGTATCATCCAGTTCAGCAATAACATCCATTGACTGCTGGATATATTTTTTAAACTTCGGGTTATCAGACTGTTTCTTGTCCAGAAGATTGAAGGTACCGGTAAGTTTTCCGTTTTCATATACCGGTGCGGTTACAAGAAGCATCTTTTTACCAAATACCGCCTCCATTTCTTCCCAGAGTTTGTCAAAAGAAACGTCTGGAACGTCCAGATGGTTTACGAAAACAAGCACGGGCTTTTTCTTCTCGCTGATAAGTTCCCAGAGTTTTTCAGTCCCCATATCCAAACCCTCATCAGCAGATAGAACCAACAGGGCTGTATCAGATGCTTCCACACCTGCAATCTGCTCTCCGATGAAGTCCATATATCCCGGGGTGTCCAGGAGGGACAGAACGTCCTTTCCCCCGTTTTTAATGTAGCCTGTGCTCAGGTTTATACTCATCTGCCTCTTAATTTCCTCATCATCATAATCAAGTGTGGTGTTCCCTTCGGATATACTGCCCATTCTATCCACCATACCTGCCTTGTATAACATTGCCTCCGCAAGCAGTGTCTTACCCGTTTTATTCCCTCCGAAAATTCCAACGTTGAAAATCCTACTCATCTCTTAACCTCCTCTTAAATAACACTGAAACGCCGAAAAAAGTTGAAAATTTCAAAAGATTAACCCTGACCTTTAATACATTATTATATCAGATTTTTGCAGTTGGGGGAAATCTAGTGTCGTGTCTCATAGATCTCTTTACATTTGATTTTTCTCTTGACATGACACTTTTAGGAGTGGACAAGCCCCCTTCCTAACGCCCCGCAAAATACGGCGGGTCTGTTCTCCCCCAGACGTGAGGGAGTCTCTCCCTCAGTGTGCTGTGGTACGCCTTCAAATGTAAAGACCTATTAGAAACAGCACACTGGCGTGAAGTGGAAGCGGAGAAAAACAAATGTCCCTGGCAATACTTACTCTCCCACCAACTTTCGCGGGCAGTACCATCAGCGCTGGAAGGCTTAACGGCCGTGTTCGGGATGGGAACGGGTGTTTCCCTTCCGCCATGATTGCCAGGGACAGTATGTATTTTACCCCACATAAATTATTCTGTCAATACATTTTTGTTCACAAGGTTAAATCCTAAAATTGCTTACACAGTGGCTCATTGTGGCAAGTTTTCTGTACCGCGCGGTCAGCCCGAATGAAGCGAATGACCGTTGACATTAGCGGTTTTTTCCTCTATAATAATACGGGAGTAAACACTGGAGGACACGCATGATAGACAAAAACAGTATTTCTCAAACAATAACGATTGACAGACCGATGGTTCTGATACCCTTGGAGGAATATCGGGAGCTTCTCGTTGAAGCAGGACGTTTGAAGACTCCGATTCTGGATAGAGAGATTGCTGAAGCCAGAAAAAGATTTAAGGAAGGCAAGGCGAAATCCTGGGAAAAATTAAAGAATGAACTCCGCTGAGTATGAGATTAAATTTGACGCCCGGGCAGCAAAAGATTTCCGCAGATTAAAACAGAGAGTTCCCGCTATCATCCCGCAACTTATAGAAGTTGTGGATGCTTTTTCTTTCAACCCTTATTCAGGCAAACCTTTGAAAGGAAATAAGAAAGGGTGCTATTCATGTCGTTCTGGAGACTATCGTATCATCTACGAAATCTTCCATGCTGAAAAGGTTATATATGTTATCCGTGTGGGAAACCGTAAAGACATTTACAGGTAAAAAAGATAAAATGAACAGATGGAAGATAAGAGCGGCTCAGATAGACTTGGCAAGACAGAAGGAAAATCTTGACTTCATAAAGTCGTTCATTGATTTTATCGCACGGTACGGATACAACACGCTTCTTCTATACCTGGAAGGCAAGGTGCGCACGAAGACCTTCCCTTATCCTTCACCGGAAAAGAGCTATTCCCCGGAAGAGATGAAGGGTGTTGTCTCATATGCGCGCAAAAAGAAAATAGACGTAATCCCCGCTGTTTCAAACCTTGGACACACCGAACATTTCCTGCGGTACGCCCAACTGAAGCATATTGCCGAATTGCGAGAAGGAATACCCGGAAGGTTCGGCAACTCAACTCTGGGGGTAACCTGTCCTTCTCTGGATGAAACCTATGAATTTTTTGAGTCCTATTTCGCCGAAATAGCCGAAATTTTCCCCTCCCCTTATTTCCACGTAGGGTGCGACGAGTCCTGGGATATGGGATTCTGCTCGTTGTGCAGAGCAAGGGCAAAACAAAAAGGAGAATACTCCCTGTTTACGGAACATCTTCTCCGCACACACAGATTTGTCACAGGCAAACTGAAAAAACGGATGATGATGTGGGACGATATGTTTGAGGCATACCCGGAATCCCTCAGGGCAATCCCCCGTGACATAATAATGTGCAGCTGGTTCTATGACCCTGTTTTTAACATTCCGAGGTCGCATTTTTACAACCGTAAACAGGAGAACGTTTTCCGCAGATATGACAAACTGGGATTTCAATACCTCATCTGCCCGGCTGAACAAAGCATTACCAACATTATTTCTTGTACAGGTTATGCACGTAAGTATAAACCTCTGGGCGGGCTGGTAACATCATGGGAGAAAAGCACGGGTTTTCTTTACAAAAGTTATCCTGCCTTCGCTTTTGCGGGACTTCTGTGGTCAACAGAACAGAATGAAGAAGCCATTATGAAAAAAGTATGCCGCAATCTTTTTGCATCTGAATCCCCTTCACTTGTGGATGCAATAAATCTGTATCTCCGGCGTATTCCCTGGCCTAAATTCAGACTTTCTTCTTCTTTTGCATCCGGTATATCTTCTCTCGCGGAACAGAGCAGGAAGGCAGAGACGCAACTCCTTACGGATATAATAAAAAATGTAAAGGTTGCAGGTGACACCACAGGAACGAGGGTGCTGGAAGATATCAGGACAGACCTTGATGATGAGACAAGCCAACATGCTTTACGCACCCTGATACCACAGTTCTATAAGGCATCAGTTCTGTCACTACCTCAGGATGCAGTCGTCAGGTCTATTAACCGGAGTGTTAAAAAACTCCGCAAACTGGCAAAGATGCGAGCAAGACACTGGAGACAGTGGAGAAAAGGCATCTCTCCGGATAATGCATCCGCCAGTTTGAACAGGTCTGCAGACTCATATGAAAAGCTGCTTGCCGCAAAAAAATCTTATGGGTTGCTTAATATATATGGCTTCCTGCCAGATATGTATGCTGCACCGAAAACAAAATTGTCTCTCTGGAATACAAAGGCAAGAAGATGGCAGGAGGTCTTCAACGGTTCAACGAAACCGCATATGGATAGTGAGACATATTATCAGGTATCCATACCAATCTATAAACCGTTGGGTTTTTCAAAGATACGCATAGATGTTTGGAACTACGGAGGGCAGGGCTTCCGTTTTCTGGAATTACTCACAAAGAAGGGGCGTTTCATACCGGAAAAGATTGAGAGCGCCTCAGGTATCGTTAGAGACCCGGAACACATTATATCCGATGATTATAGGTGGACATACCTGGGAGAAACGGATGTGTATAAAACCTATCATAACCGCAGACTGGCGGCAACGGTGCATTCAATTACCCTTTCTCTCAAAAAAGAGACACAATAGAAGAATCCTAAAGGAAAAGAGATTCAACAGGATGGGAAACACAGTGTGCGAAAGTCAGTGATGTTGCGTCTGCTGTACTTCCTTACCAATCCTTTTGCCTGCTTCTCATAGTTTTTTTCGCCGCAGGTCCCTGCGGTACAATGAGAAAGCCTTTTTTGTGGGTTTTTACCAGCCTCTCCATCTGCTCATTCTCTTTTTTGTTCCTCCCGTAACGATATTCCAGTTTGAAAAATGCCTCCCTGTTTTTACAAGGGAAACGTCAAATTCATCCGGCTCTTTCATTTTTAACAGCGGCATAACTTTCCTGCAGAATTTTTTTTCACACAGCAGGCATCCGCCTGCAGGATTGGGAAAGGATATCTTGAATTTTTTTGCAAGTTTTATCTGCCTTTTTCGCTGTCTGCCTGATATGGCTTCCAATCTGTTTCTGTCTATTAACCCTTTTTTTCAAGGTCTGTTTCAGGTAGAAGCCGGGCACTCAGCGGTCTCAATATCTTTCCTTC
>CAYORP010000146.1:0-4001 GCA_964406415.1 uncultured bacterium | reverse complement strand
ACATCTACCGGGGCTTTTTCTCCTGTCCAGAGTTCAAAAGATACCGCACCCTGGTATATAAGCATAGAAAGACCGTCAATGCATGGTATGCCATTTTCTTCTGCAGTTTTCACCATCTCGGTTTTACGGTTATAGACTATGTCGTAAACAAACCTAACTCTTTTGAGATTTTTCTCATTTATCAGCATGGGATCTCCCTCTTTCATCCCAACAGAGGTTGTATTTACAATAAGTTCAGTTTCGCTCCAATATCTTTCATTGTTTATTTCGCCAAAAGGCACTATGTAAATACTCCCAAATCCAAGTTTTTCTGACAGTTGTTTTTTCAAAAGAACCGCCTTTTCCTCTGTTCTGTTGGATATATAAATTTTAGAGACTCTTTCTCTTACAAGAGCACCTGTAATGGCATATGCAGCTCCTCCTGCTCCGATAACGAAGACTGTTTTTCCCGCTGGAACAAACTTAGATTTATGCTCTTTTAATGAACGGACAAAACCGGAACCATCAGTACTGTAGCCTTTCAGTCTATCGTTTTTGTTGACAATTGTATTTACAACACCCAGGGTCTGTGCTTCTCCGTCAACCTCGTCAAGATACCCAAGAACGGTTTTCTTATGGGGTATGGTGAGATTAACTCCCTTAAGGTTTAAAGCCCTGAGACCTTCCACTGCTTTCCCAATATGTTCCGGCAGAACTTTTATGGGAACATATACATAATCAAGTTTTAAAAACTCAAATGCCGCATTCTGAAAGACAGGTGAAAGTGAATGTTCCACGGGATATCCAAAAACACCCGTAATTTGTGTTGTACCGGTTATTTTCATACAAGAATAATATCATTTTAAACATTCCTTGACAACAATAAAATACTGTTTTATACTATTCGGAAGTTCTGAACTTCACAAGGAGAGACAAATGAGAAAAATAGCAGTTATAAATCAGAAAGGCGGTTCAGGGAAAACAACAACTGTTGTAAACATAGGCGCATTTCTTTCACATAAAGGGAAAAAAGTGCTGTTAATAGACCTTGACCCGCAGTCACATACAACCATTCATCTGGGCTTTGAACCTCCAGAAATAAAAAAATCCGTCTACGACCTGCTTATCAACAAAATCCCCGTAGATGAAGTTATTGTTCCTGCTTATGAAAAAAATTTATTCCTTATTCCTGCCAGTATTGAACTGGCAAGTGCGGAGATAGAACTTGTTAATGAAATAGGCAGAGAAATCATCTTGAGAGATGCCCTTAAAAAAAACAGATTAAACTTTGATTACGTTCTGATAGATTGTCCCCCTTCACTCGGACTTTTAACACTTAATGCCCTCACCACAGCAAACGAAATATTCATACCCATACAGGCAGAATTCTTTGCACTGGAAGGACTTACAAAACTGATACAAACTATAAAGATAATAAAAGACAGGCTGAACCCGGAAACCAGAATTACAGGCATCATTATTACAATGTATGACAAGAGAAAAAACATTTGCAGGGATGTTGCAGAGAAGGTAAAGAATCATTTTAAAGACAAAGTATTTAAAACCAAGATAAGAGAGAACGTCCGTCTGGCTGAAGCTCCGGGTTTCGGAAAACCCATAAAGGACTTTGCCCCCGGCAGCCACGGAGAAGAAGACTACAGGAAACTCGCTGCAGAAATAATACAGCAGGAGAGAAAAAGAAAATGAAAAGGACAGGGCTGGGAAGGGACCCGTTAAACTGGATAAAACCTACATCAAAAGGTGAAAAGTCTGTAGAAAATGCCTTGCAGAAAAGGATTTCATCAAGAGAAGAGAAAAAGGGGAGAAAAGACCTGCCTAAGTTCAAAACCTTTGATGTAAGGTTAACATCCCTTTTAAGAGAGGACCAGTTAGAGTTTCTTGAAAAACTAATCAGGGATATCAGAAAAAACAGGACATCTGAATACAGAAAAGAACGCATAACGAAAAATACGCTTATACGTGTATTTATAGACGCTTTTATGGATAAAAAAATAGACACTACAAATATTCCCGATGAAAAAACCTTTCTGGAAAGAATAAAACAGACATGAAACCTCACTCCCTTTTTTTGCATCTAAAAGTATGAAGATAGACAGGAGGTGAGGGTTATGGACAAACTGACAAGATGGAATCCTTTCAGAGAGTTACTGGATGTAAGGGATGATTTTGACAGAATTGTAGAGGGTATGTTTCAACCCGGCGCCGGTATCTGGGAAGGCTCAAAAGTACCGGCAGTTGACGTATACGAAGACAAAGATAATGTCTTTGTAAAAGCGGAAATCCCCGGGTTTAAAAAAGAGGAGATATCAATTTCCATCTCAGGTGATTTTTTGACACTGACCGGTAAAAAATCTGAAACGAAGGAAGAGAAAAAGGAAAACTATTACCGGAAAGAAATCAAAGAAGGGGCATTCTCAAGAAATGTGGAGCTGCCTTGTGCTATAGACAGGAATAAGGCTAAGGCTTCTTACAGGGATGGAATTCTGGAGATATCTCTTCCCAAGGCACCGGAAGAAAAAGAGAAGGAGACAAAGATAAACATACAGTAACTGAAAAAGGGGAGGGCCACCCTCCCCTTTTTTTATCACAATACTATTTCAAATATACATGAAAAAGGTTTTGATACCTTCAGGTTTTTTGTTTGTCATGTTCCTTCTCTTACTGATTTTCTCGTCTAAATCTATCAATCATTCTTATATCTCAAGAGAAGAACCTGCGCTTGGGACATTTGTAAAAATAACCATAGAAGAAACGGCAGGTTCAGAGATAATCCTTGATGAGGCATTCAAAAAAATCAGAGAGTTAGAAACAATTCTTAACGTTCACAATCCCACAAGCGAAATAAGCAGTTTAAACAGACTCAAGAAAATGAGAGTCTCAGATTCACTGTTACATCTCATCCAGAAAAGTTTACAAATAAGTGAAATAACCGGTGGAGCATTTGACATCACCGTACTGCCTCTTGTAAATCTTTATAAACAGTCAGAGGAAACAAATACCTCCCCCTCCGAAAAACAGATAGAAGATACTCTTAAAAACATTGGGTGGTACAAGATACAGATAAAAGAAACTACTGCGATTATCCCAGACAGTCTGGATATGGGAGGTATTGCAAAAGGATACATTGTTGATAAAACTGTAGAATTTCTGAAGGGAAAAGGAGTGAAAAACGGACTTGTAAATGCAGGTGGTGACATATACTGTCTCGGAAAGTCGCCAGGCGGTGGAAAATGGCGTATTGGTATACAGGACCCCTTTAAAAAAAACGGAATTCTGAAAACCGTTTTTCTAACTGATATTGCAGTAGCAACATCAGGAGACTATGAAAGATATGTTTCAATAAAGGGGGAAAAATACGGACATATAGTAGACCCCAAAACGGGAAGGACCGTTCAGAACTCTCCTGCAGGAGTTACAGTAATTGCCAGGGATACCTCAACAGCAGATGGATTGTCAACGGCCTTTTTCGTTCTCGGTGTGACAAAAAGTCTTGAGATCAGCAACAGATTAAACGGTATAGAGGTTATGATAGTGGATAACAATGGGAAGATGTATCAGAGTAAAAATTTATCACGTTTCACCGTGCCATAAATCAGGATAACCCTCTCTTTTTCTTATAAGGAGGACTTTTTTACCATCAACCATTACCTCGCTTGGCCTTGGCCTGCTATTATAGTTTGATGACATACTGAAACAGTATGCCCCTGCACTTGCGACAACAAGAATATCCCCTTTTTTAATATCGTGAGGTACTTTCACTCCCTTACCAAGGTAGTCTCCCGTCTCACATATGGGCCCAACGATATCTGCCTTAATTGTACTGTTGGACTTACTCATCTCTGCAGAAAAAAAAGAATGCTCACTACCGTAAAAAGCAGGCCTTATCAGGTCATTCATTCCCGCATCTACAATAACAAAATTCTTACCATCTCTTTTTTTGACGTAAAGAACCCTGCATAACAGAACTGCAGTATTTCCCACAATATACCTTCCCGGTTCAG
>CAYORP010000145.1:0-2947 GCA_964406415.1 uncultured bacterium | reverse complement strand
TAACTTTTTTCAGCATATCAGTAAAAATTTTTTTGTGGCTTGTTTCTTCATCTGCAAGGAAAGTAAACAGAGATTTTATTTCTTTGTCCGAATTTTTCTCTGCAACTTTTCTGTAGAAACGCTCCCCATTTTCTTCTATCCTTATTGCGAACTGGAAAACTTCACTGACATCAAAAAAGACTCCCATAATTCCCTCCTTTCCCCCGAACCATTTAACGCAGTTATTAATACAGCCTCAGTGGTGAGGGGTTTTGATTTATCTGTTTTAAATTCTCATAACAGATTCAGTTTTCTGTGTCTTTCTGCGATATTTTCCGCAAGATTTTCAAGCAGTTTCAAATCAGAACTTTTCGGGTAACCATTGATTATTACTGGGTCCAGAACCTCAATATTTCCCTTGGGCAACATATCGGTTATCATCTTTAACATATTTCCGCCCCAACCAAAAGAACCTATCACTGAGACAAATTTTGTTTTTGGCCTTAAAATTTTAAAAAGATAGAGGGCGTAAACAGCCGAAGGATGAGGGCCTGCAAGAACCGTCGGGCTACCCAGAACCACTGTGGCTGCATCAACAAGAGAAATTGCCAGTTCTCCGATATCCACGTTGGTCAGATTAAAAGGTTTTGCGACAATCTCTTTCTTTATAAGGGTGTCCACAAGAAAATCAACCATCTTATTAACGCTTCCATGCATAGATACATAAGGGATTATTACCTCATTCTTTACATTATCAGATATCCAGTCTTTATAGGCATTTATGATAAAAGCAGGGTTGTTATATATCGGCCCATGACCGGGGGCTATTATGTTAATATCAAGAGAGTCAATCAACTGAAGGTGCTTCTTTATCTGGTTTCTAAAAGGCATCATAATTTCAGCATAGTAACGTTTCGCTGAAGTATATACTCTCTCATCGCAGGGTGCATAAAAATTGCTTGTTGCAAGATGTGAACCGAAAAGGTCGCAGGGGAAAAGTATCTTATCATCTGCATCGTATGTAATAACCGTCTCAGGCCAGTGAACCCAGGGAGCGTAAAAAAACTTCAATGTTTTTCTACCGGTATTCAGAGATTCATTATCTTCAATACTGATAAATTTTTCTTCTGGAATAAGCAACAAATCTTTTAAAAGTTTTATACCCTTTGCACTTGCTATTACCTTTGAGCCGGGAAATTCTTTAAGAACCCGCGGAATACTACCGGAATGGTCCTGCTCCGAATGGTTTGAAACTATGTAATCAATCTTTTCAATATTAATCTCTTTGAGGGCCGAAATAAATTTGTCAGTTTTACTGGAATCGGAACTATCTATAAGAACGTTTTTGTCGTCTATTATAAGATATGCATTATAGGTTGTGCCATCAGGCAAAGGAATGAGTTCATCAAAAATTCTTCTATCCCAATCGTTAATAATTATTCCATGCACCCCATTTTTCAATTCTCTGATAATCATATTATATCCTATCAGACAGGTTTGTTTTCCTTTTCAAACTGGTCTTTACCTGCTCCACATTCCGGACAAATCCAATCCTCTGGCAATTGTTCAAAATCTGTTCCTGCAGGTATACCATTATCAGGGTCACCTTTTGCCGGGTCATAAATATAGCCGCATACCACACAGATATATCTGCTCATTTTAATTTTTTGTTCTCCTTTTTCATGCAGTCTTTACACACACCTATGAGGTATAGATGATATTCGTCAATGGAATGTCCTTCTATTTCCGCTCTATTCAGTAAGGGACAATCGTGAAAAATATTGTAGAGTTTACCACACTTTTTACATTTAAAGTGGAGATGTGTTTTTTCTGAATAATCGTATCTTACCTCATTTTCCTCTATGGTAATCTCTGATATCAATTTTTTATCCACGAGTATCTTCAATGTATTATAGATGGTCGTCTTTGAAAGAGTCGGAATTTCAACAGAAAGGTTTTTATATATATCATCCACCGTAGGATGGATTCTGTTCTTGATGAGAAATTCATAAATCTTCATACGATGAAATGATGCCTGAATACCTTTGCTCTCCAGTTTTTTTATAATTTCAGTACTGGTCATTTGAACACCTCCCCATTAAAAAAATACCAGAAAACAAAATCCAGATTAAACATTGGTATCTGGATATCCCCGGCAAATTTATTCATGGATTCTTCTGTACTCAAATATTTCCCGGCTGATAGACTACCCGGTATTTTTTTTATAACTCCTGTCAGAGTAAGCCCTCTGAGTATATGTCTGTCAAGTATTGCAAGTTCATAACCTTTCCCTGTATTTCTGAGGAAATGACTTGCTTCCTTATATCCCATTCCCTTAACATTTTCTACAAGATACTTTCTCAAAACCTTTGCAGAGTTTCCCTCCGACAGTTTTTTGACAAGAATTTCACTGCCGTTAAAAAATTTATCTCTTGCATCAACTATATAGTGTGCCTTATTATTCTTAAATCTTATGCCGTATAAATGTTCAGAAATCTGTTTTTCGGAACCTTCCTGCAAAATACCCATTGCAAAGAGACTTTCAACATTAGCCCAGCATACCTTCGCTCTGCACTGCGGAGTCAGCAAACAGAAGAAAAATTCTTTTTCTATTTTTTCTAAGGTGTTGTTTTCTCTAAATTCCACCTTGCGCTTTTCTATATCAAACCTTATTTTATTATGCACTCGTTGCAATCTTGTAACAATTCCACCCATGTTTAAATTATACCATGAAAAAAATAAAGAGCAAGATTTGCCTGAAGAACTTGTCATAAAATACAGCATTGTATATAATAGTGTGCTGTCCCTAACAGACCTTTACATTAGGAAACGAGACACAGCACACTGAGGGAGAGTGAGGGAGGTACTCCCTCACGTCTGGGGGAGCACAGTCCCGAAGCGGTTTTCGGGACGATCAGGAGGGGGCTTGCCCCCTCTCTGAAAGTGTCGTGTCAGGAGAAAAGTTAAA
>CAYORP010000144.1:0-2888 GCA_964406415.1 uncultured bacterium | reverse complement strand
GCCTGAACGCCTTTTGTCCTGAACCTGACAATAATATCACCTTTCCCTGCTTGGTGGGTTTCTCCTACCATTGACAGATAACCTGTATACGCCGTGTTGCCTATCATAAATAGTTCAATATCATAATCATCACCATTTGTTTTACTGCCCTTGTTAATATTTTTACTTTCACCGGTATATTCTTCTTCAACATACCTGTACATATACGTTGGAACATAGTTGGTCTTTACGGCTTTTAACATAACAGAAGAGTCAACAGGTATGCTAAGTAAGTCAAACTCCCCGTTTATATCAGATGTATCCGAGATACCTGTCCCTACAAGACTCAGGGCTACACCTGATAAAGGTGTTTCTCCCTCATCTGTAACAATCCACGTGGCATTAACTGTAGTGGCAACCTCACCTATCCCCGCCATTGTGAGGGAGTCCGGGTATGCCATAGAAAGCGTTGAGTTGAAGGTGTATCCCAACTTTGTCCCTTTAATAGCCACAGGCCTGTTGGGCTCAACGTTGTATATGCAGAATATACCGTTATTCGGGTTGGTGCTTAAGGAGTTATAGGGATAGAAGGTATCGCTGAAGTATTTAATAACCATGTCTGCTGAGGTTCCTGTGTCAAGATATACAGCAGATACAGTAACACCTCCTAAATGGTCTCCAGATGTATCTTCTGCCCTACCTACTATATCTCCTCTACCTGTCGTATGTCCCGGGGCAGTGCCGCCCTGAAGATAGGTGTTATAAAAGTCATTGCTGAATATCATAAAGTTGTGGTCATCTGTTACATCTTGATCGCCGAAACCACCAAACTCATTTACAGTATCCTTATATCCTGTCTTGCGCATCCTGAAACCGGAGAACGAATTGGCAGGAACATTTAGAAGCGTAAATTCTCCATTTGTATCTGTTGTGTCAGTAATATCCGTTCCGAGGAATTGCACGCCTACTCCCTCTACAGGTGTTTCTTCCATACCAGATACTCCAATACTTATTTCATTTACAGTTGCTGTGTAGTTGATAGAAGCAAAAAGAGTGTATGGGGCAAGCAATAACGCAAAAGCCAGTCCTGCCAAAAATCTTTTACCTTTCATTTTTCTCCTCAAATCCCCCTTCCATTCCCCCTTTGGAAAAGGGGGACACAGGGGGATTTCTACTAATGCGGAGGTCGGACATCCGTTATTCGGTAATGGTTATGGGAATGCTATTTCCGTCTTTGTCCAGTATCTTGAAGGAACGTATATTTAACATTATATCACTTAAAGGCTTTTTTACCACAAATGCAACAGATATCTCTCTTTCCTGCTTTGTGCCTGCGAGTGCAAGTATATCATTCCTGAAGGTCTTATACCTCACGGATTCGGGTTCTACCTTCTGAGGCTGTAAATGCTCCGTCGGGAATTCTATCTCCAATCTAAAGGTGTCAAAAGACTCTATATTCCTTTCGGGGTTCAGCGTCAAAGATACAATACCCTCCTGGTGGGATATGGACTTTTTTACCACGCCTGTCACACTAAAAGGTATATTATACTCCTTCTTTATCCCTTCACATACCGCCTCAAATGCTATTTTATATCTACCCGCAGTGAGACTACTGCCGGGCACTGCTTCAATTATGAGGATGTTATCTTTTTCTTTGTATGTTATCTCATTCTTCTGGAAGTGTGCACTGACAAACTCAGGTCTCTTAACAACTGCAAGTTTTATGGGAGTATTTAAACCACCATAGTATGCAGATTTTAAAGGTATCTCAATCTTTTCACCCTTGAATTCAAGTGACTTGCTGTCAAATTCAATAATAAAATTTCTCTCTGTCGGCATCTTTTTCCACTGCCACTCAATCTTTGTGTCTTTGTCTATATTGAATGTTGCCTTATTTGTATTCCCTGACTGGAAAGAGCCCTCCCCTTTTGCGCCTGTGCAGACAACCTTTTCCATCTCGCTGATAATGACCTCTTTTTCCACCTCCCCCGTTACCTTAAATCCTCTCGTGTATGATGTCATACCGCAGGGTGGTGAGGGTTTGCCGTATTCAGACTGCACATACAAAAGAGGATTTTCAGATGTGGACTTATAGGGAATCTCAGGAGGTGGCGTAACGGATGGCTGGGTTTTTGTTGTAGTTGTGCGGCTTGCAATCGGGCTCTGGCGCATTGATACTGCACGTTCTTGACGTTCTTTAAGTATGGTCTCTCTGGAAACAGAAGATATTGATGTTGATGCAGAGACCCTTTCCTGAGGTGCTGCAGTATCTGTCTGCTCTTCTTCATCAGTAGTCTCCTCCTCTTCATCCCCTTCAACTGTTATCCGACCGTTAACCAGTTTAACAGGAACATCCTTGCCTTCTTTGTTGCTCAGTTTAGTTCCGGATAGAGACAGTACAGAAACCCCACTGCCTTTTATTTCAAATTCAATGCTGAGCAGCGAACCGCTTCCAGAGACCCCTTTCAGTGAAGGGTCAAAACCCCCTGCCCTTATAAAACCCGGAATCTCCAGATTGCTGAGGATATTGAAGTATGATATCAGACTTCCTGTTCTAACGCCCGTGCACTCCAGGACCTTTGGGTTATATCTGATGGTAACCTGGTATCCTGAAAAAGATTCCTCAGCAGATATATTTACCGGCACTGTAACCGAACCCTGTGTTGAATCAATAGTAACAGAGTCAATAGAGATAACACTTCCCTTATTCTGAGTAAACCCTGTCATTACCAAAATAAAAAGTAAAGTAAAGATATATCTTATCTTGTTCATTTTATATTATTATACCACCAAAAAAGGGGACAGGCTACTTTTTCAGACAGTCTTTGCAAAAAGAGTACAGGCCCCTTACAAAAGACATTCGGAGCCAGTTTTCATTTACAAAAAAGTAGCCTGTCCCCTTTTTACAG
>CAYORP010000143.1:0-3163 GCA_964406415.1 uncultured bacterium | reverse complement strand
TTTTTATTTTTTAAAAAGCCCTGCCGATACCTGATATGCTCAAGGTCTTTCAGGTAGGTAATTGCTCATTTGACCTTTTTATGGGAACCTCTTCTACGGTCAAGTGTAATATTCAAAATTTAGCAGACACACCTGTAAGATTTTTCACTGATGTCCAGATGAATGGTTTTTCTCAGAAGGCAGGCAAGAGTATTTATGAGATAAAACCTGCTGGAATGGAAAAGTTTGAAGTGAAGTTTTTAGCGGATATTGATAAGACAGAGGGAGAGGTTACGACAGGTTTTGTAGAAGAAAAGACAGGAAGGGTCTTAAGAACTATCAATAGGATATTTCATATGCCGAATCCCTTAACTGCCTATACAGACAAGTATATGTATATGAAAGAGAATGATTTGTCTGTATTTTATCTTGATGTTAAACTGCCTGATGCTGTACTTGAAAAGGCACACATAAGCGCATATATAGAAGGAAAAGGAGGGAAGTCACTCTTCTTTGAGAAACGTCCTCCTCTTGATAAAAAGATGGTGTTTGTAAAGGATATAAGTTATTTGCCGTTTAGTGAAATACCTGTGGTTATCAGTGTTCAGTGGGACAAGAAAAAAGTGGAGTTAACCGTTCCGTTACGCAGAACAAAAGGACCTTTTTAATGGAGAAATTCAAATGAAAAGATTAGGAATGGTTGTTTTTTTAATTGTGTCGGTACTTTACAGTACAGGTGTATACCCGGCGGAAAGACAGTCCGGTAAGTGGTGGAATGAAGACTGGCACTACAGGTCAATGGTTTCGGAGGAGACAAAACCAACGGTTGCTGATATATACGCCGTAAAGGCAGACTTCACAACACTTTTAAAGAATGTCACTCCTGCCGGAGAGAACATGCTGGATGTAAACTCAATACGTGTAATAGCGTATAAGAATGGGGATGTTCTCGCTGAATGCGAAAGTAATTTTATTCCTGACCCTGACTTTAATGCCTTAAGGGGTGCCAAGGGTACTGTGGTGTGGCGGCAGTATATGAAGGTAGAGGACTACTGGATATATTTTGACCGTACTGAAAGTGGTACAAAGCCTGTAGTGGAAAAAGGTACAGGTATAGACATAAACCTGATAGCAGGGGGAAGTTTTGATAAAGAACTGGGAAGTTTTAAGGCTGCCAGCGGAGACTCAGGATTTGATGAATCAAAAGGGTATTTTAAGGATGGCTCTGTACGTATAAAAAAAGGGGGTAAAGGGGATGGAAGAGGAATATTGAATACGCCTCTTTTTGCAGTTGAACCTGGTAAATCCTACACTTTTTTATTCTATGCCAGTTCAGATGCCAAGGAAGGTAACAGGTTCGCTCTGCTCGCCTATTTATACTACTACGATGAGGATGGCAAGTATATAGACCGCAGCAGTTTTCGTCTGGATAACAGAGGAACATTTGCATGGAGGCCTTATACAGGTGAGGGAAGCCCTCCTGAAGGTGCAAAAAAGTGTCTCCTTACAATACAAACCTACCAGGATACGGGTAGTGTCTGGATTGATGATATAAGAATACACAAAGAGATAGAAGATTTCCTTGATAACTCACAGTACAAGGGCGGAAGTTTTATGAAGGTTGGCAGTGTAGAAGAATTACAGTCTAACTGGATAGAAATAAGGGATTCAGAAGTGGATACGCAGGATCCGGAGAAAGACGGGATAGAGAAGCGGATGGGGTTTTACCTCTGGGAGAGTAATCCGGCAAAGATTGTATATTATTACAGCAGGGCACCTGTGGCACGGAAGAAAGAGATAAGAGTATGGGGAACTCCGGGCGAGACAGTAAGTGCAAATTTATGCATAAGACCTTTCGTAGAAGTTGGAGAATTGAAGATATCTATTGAAGGGGATAACCTGAAGGATATTGTACGTATCAGACAGGTAAAACACCTGAAAAAAAGAACTGGAGGCGATACCTATCAGGTATTACCTATATATCTTGATGCTGTAGACGGTCACCTTGAAAAGGGGATGACAAGCCAGTACTTTCTTACATCTAAGATTCCTGAAAGTATGAAGGCAGGTATCTACAAAGGGTCGGTTGTTGTTACCAGTAATAACAGCAGTTACAAGGTGCCTGTTTATTTGAGGGTGCTGCCTTTTAAACTGGAAGAGCCCCCCGATAATGCATGGGGGATGTTCTACGCCAATCACGACTGGAACGGTATATATAAACTAACCGGCAGTGAAAGGGTTTTTTATCCTGAAAAGGAACCGGAAATGTTTAAAAATATGAGAGAACATAACTGTAACAGTATAGCCATTATGGGAGGTCAACCATACATCTCTCAGGTAGATGGTAAATACCTTTTTGATTATACAAGGACAACAGGAAGGTGGATGTCCTCTCTTATTGATTCCATGAACAATGCCACAAAATCTGGCTTTAAAACTGTTCTTTTGATGAGTTACCCTGCCTATCTTTATAATGAGGCTTTTTCAAAAAAATACCTTGGTGTGCCGATTATGTCAGAAGAGTGGAAAAGACTTATGGTAGAATCTGTAGTAGATGTAAAGAAAGAGATAAAGAAAAACGGGTGGCCCCAGAGAACCCTTTTTTACGCAATTGATGAACCTGCGAATGGAAAGAAACTGACAGAAGACTGTATAACTATGTGTAAGATAGTGAAGGAAAATGTAAAAGATGTCCAGATGGCCGAGACACTCCACAGACAGACCTATGAGCAGATATCACCTTTTGTGGATGTGAGCATTCTGTTTGCAGGACATGTTGACACCGAAATACTGAAATATTTTAAAGAGAACAATACAGAATACTGGCTGTACAATGGAGGAAGTTTTGGCCGTTTCTATAAAAAGGACAGGATGCTGAATGGTTTTTATCTGTACAGGATAGGAGCCACGGGAAACCTTCAGTGGGCTTATGTGTGGCCGCAGGGGCCCTATCCATATGACGATACAAAAGATACGAAGAGAGGCAGAGGTTCGGGCTATTATTATATATATCCTTCTGAAGAAGGTCTGAAAGATACGCTGGCTTGGGAAGGCTTCCGTGACGGTGTTACCGACTATAAATATATATATACCCTTAAAAAAATAGTTGACGGGATATCAGCCTCAGGTGATGAGAAAAAAAAGAAAGAGGCAGTGTCTGCCTGGCTTGAGATTGAAACCCTTG
>CAYORP010000142.1:0-6468 GCA_964406415.1 uncultured bacterium | reverse complement strand
AACAATCTGAGAGGATGAAGTTGTCCCTTCAGTCTCACTCAAATAGACAAAAGCAACTCCTTTATCAAGTCCTTCTCTATAATCAGTTTTCAATTCATTTAGAATCTTCTTGCCCTTTTCTTTGCCTATATAAGACATAGGAGAAGGTTCAGTTTTGTCAGAATTGCTATACTCCTGCAGGAGTCTGTCAAAGAGTATTGTTGCCACAGGCTCGGTTCCATAGTGGTCAGTGAGGTCTAACTGGCTTAGAAGAACCTTCCCTTTTCCGAGAGAGAACTCAACCATCGGGGTATACAGGGTGTCAAAACCATCTTCAAGCAGAACTCTAAAATTCCCAATCTGGGGCTTCTCAAAAGAGAAGGTAGATACCATACCTTTGTTTGACCAGTGCCAGAATCTCCTCTGTCCGAAAGAGTTAACCTGTCCATGTTTGCTTGCTCCGGGACGCCAGTCACTTTTTTCATTCCAGATGAGATATGCAGGAAGCATCTTACTCTCTTCTCTCCAGTCAGAAAAGTTCTCATCAGACAAACCACTAAATAGAGGCGACTCTTTATCTCTGATAAATACATTCCTTGTATTAAAATTCTCCAGTTTCAATCCCATAACATACCTGTTCATCTGCTCTAAACAGATAACATTCAGTCCTTCTTTTATTGTTCCTTCAATTGCCATCCAGTCCTTGAATATCTTCACTGCTTCAGGATAAGAGTTTTTCCCAATAATAAGGAGAGGAAATCTTGAGAGAGAAGAAAGTCCTTTATCTATTGTTTCCTCATTTACCAGTTGGTAAGGGATACCTATCTTTTGTAAAATTTGGCTTGTTTCACCAGTAGAATCTATTAAAGCAACTGTTTTTTTCTTATCTTGAGAGATTTTGGTTGTTGGAAATACTGTAAGAGAAGACTTGTCTTGGCCTATAATATTACCATTTTCATCTTTAACCTCGGCAGAAATAATAAAATCTGTTCTTTCTGAAACGACAGGTGGTTTCCATTTAAAAGGTAAAAATTTAATTTCGCCCTGTTTTATCTCCAGTTTCTCTGTCCCGCTATGAACCCCCCTTTTTTTATCCTTAACCTCCCAGTTAATGCTACATTTAACAGAATAAAAGTGGTCATTTATAAAAATAAAACTTTTTTCTATCTCTTCATCTGAAAAATAATTATGAGCCTTAGAAACAAAATCTTTTTCTGGTCCGCCAATATAGAAAAGAAAAGCAGAATTATTCTTTTTCAGAGATTCACCCTGTCTGTTCAATTGACCTCCGGTATAACACTCGCTTGTTTTTCCGTCTACATGTAAAAGATACCCGTTTATTCCATATGTTCTCCAGGAACGAAGTGCTCTTTGGTAGACCATTTCTTTAATATCATATCTGAGTTCAGAAGTAAGCCAACTCCTCAAGCCAAAATCCTTCAGGTTGTAGGTATTGGCAAGTTCTTCACTTATTTTTCTGTAGGCAGATTCTCCAAAATATCTTGCCGCATGTTCCAGAACAACCGCCTCTCCACTGCCCTTCTGCCACAGTCTGGCTTCACTGGGAAACAACATAAGACTTATCTCACATGGAACCAGCGGGTCCTGTTTATCTTTTGCCCAGTAAGAGGGCCATTCTTCCATACTCTGTATTGATGTCCCGAATCCAAGATAGTGCATAATGGAACGAAAGTCTCCACCTGTCCCGAGCCTGTAGTAAGAGTATAGACGTGTAGGGTCAACCTTCCTCAGTTCTGTAACCATCTTATAGGACTCTTCACTTTTTCTTATATCCTCCGGGATGACTCCGCCAATCTGCATTGGATGTCCATGTGGTCCATTGATATATCCATTCCCCCATATGTGCCACCCAATGACTGAAGGATGGTTACCCATAAGTTGCAAGAGGTTCTTGGTAGGAGTGCCATGATAGAAAACGAGATGACCCTCTTCATCTGTTACATCCAGGGTATGTAAAAGGTTTAGTTGAGGAGATAATGTCCTGTCAGCATTCTGTCCTGTCTCTTTCAACCGTTTAATCTCTTCTTTCTTAAAACCATAGCCATGCAGGTAGTTATGTGACTGCCCTCGGATTGAAAGTCTTTGTCCATTCAGATAAATCTCTCCATTTTCAACCCAGACCTCCCTGAATCCAAACCTTGTTGGGAATGTAATATCTATTATCTTTTCTCCTTTACTTATTTCCATAACAAGGTTGTATAACTGAGGCTGTTCTGGATTCCAATACTTCAAACCATCTACCGGCATAGAAAGATTTTTTTCGCCAGCAAAGTTAGGTTCTATATTTATTTTGACTGGACCTAAGTTTTGAACAAGGCTGTCTGCCTTTGTATCATAAATCTTAGAAATAATAGATAAAGAAAGTTTATTGGAAGTAAGATTTTTCATAGGTAGACTAATTGTCATATTCTTCTTTCTAACAGAGGTGGTGATTAGTGGCTCTCCAACAAAGATTTCATTGTTTTCTCTTATCTCTAACAGTGGTTTTTCTGTTATCCCTGCAGAAGAAAGAGGTGTGAAGGGAAGACAGTTCTGGATGGTGATTCTATTTGTTTTATCCCAGAATATGTAAGGGGTTATCTCAAAATACTTATCGTCGTCAGATAGAGTACGGCCTACGTATTTCTGGTTGATATAAACAGAACTTTCATTCCCTGTTGAGTGCCACTGAGAAGATGATATTATTCCCTTAAGTTTTAAAAAAACCTTACCTCCTTTATGTCTTTCATCAAGTGTAAAATCTCTCTCATACCATGCAGAGGTGTAGTCTTTAATCGGTTTTCCATTCCAGAGAGTCAATGGTTTACCTTCTTTGTCTATAAAAGACCCCTTGGGAAACCATGTCCCGGGTACCTTTGTATATGCCCATTCATCAGTAAATCTTCCTGCATCTATGAGTTTTTTACCCTCAAACCTGGAATCAACCGGCTGAAATCTCCATATCCCTGAGAGGTCATAGGCAACCCTTTTACCATTATCTTTCAGGGGTTGGGTTAGTTTCCAGTCTATCTTTTCTGCAGGTCTATAGTCTGAAAGGGCTGAGATATCAACAGGGAAAAGTTTTGTCTTTGGTTTTGGCAGAGAAAATGGCTGTTCCCCCTCTTTATAATTCTGATAGAGTTGTTTTATCTCTTCATCTGTTAGCATCCTATCCAGTATAACAAGTTCATCCATACTACCCGGCAGTCTATAACCAAGTGTAATAAACCTCTGTGTTGGTAGTTGTCTATAGTTTCCTTTTCCCAGTAGTTCGCCATCAAGGTATTCTTTCTTGGTTGAAGTTACTGCATCCCATGTATAGACAAAATAGTGCCACTTCCCATCTTCTATTACAGAGAGTTTATTGTCATTCAGAGGGATAAAATTCATACCTGCAAAGCCTTCTCTGCCAAGGAAAACATATATCTTAGGATAATACCGATTGACAAAAAAGTCTGTGGTCTTTTTGAGCCATAAAGAGAAGGTTCCTTTTTCTGTTTCAAGGTTTTCTGCAGCAGGATAGAGAAGCCCAGGATATCCTATCTCCCAACTGAAGTTTGCCGCCTTTCCTATAACCCCAGGTTCATAGTTAAATGGAGTGGTAGAAGGGGAGTTTTTTGTTCTGAAGACATTGGAATAGATATAATTCTCACCCTGCCCTGTATCATTCCCTTCAAAACCAACATAAAAGATAACCCCTGTTTGCTTGCTAAACCCTGGTGTAACAAAGGCTCCTATCAGTATTGTAATAAACATAATAGCCTTCAAAAGTATCTGTCTAAAACTCATAACCCCCTCCTTGAGGATACTATAAACCCTCTTATTCAGTTAGTTTTTCTGTATTATATATGTGTTATTGTGCCATGGAAATATGTTACTAATGGTTCTAACGCACTATCTCATAACAAAAGATGTCGTCATCTCTGATTGTATGGAATGTTATAAAACTCTTCCTTTCTGATATGGGCCTGACCTTATAGATACGGTTACCCAGCCAGTTAACCGCATAAATTTCAGGAGTTTTTTTAAATGGTAGTTTGACAGTTACCAAACTATTCCAGTGAGTCCAGACAACAAGGGCTTTTGCACTTTTGAAGTCTGTTGTATCCCATGGCAAGATAGCAACAGCATACTGTTTCTCATCGGATTTTACTTCAATCTTGCTGAGAACAATTTTCTCTTTACCTGCCATTTTCCCAAACCAGACCTGCATATCCTTACGGTCTGCGGTGAAGTGCTGTTTTGTCGTATCCATTTCCATTGTGCGGTCAGAACTTCTCCATATCTTGTCTATCTCATTTACACCAAAAGGCAGGTTATATCCCCAGTATTTTAAAGCCTCATAAAGTTTTTGGTCAAGTTCAGTAGTCTGTTGTTCTTTTTCAGGTGCCCAGTAGTCATCTTCTGCAGTGGTAATTCCTCCGAACTGACCGGAATCTGCATTTTTCTCCAACAATGCCCAACGTGCATGTTCTGCTTTACTGTGAACAACATTGTAGTCAGTCATATCCTCTGTCGTTGCAAAATACTTGTCGTTTAGATAATACTTCTGGCCAGGTTCAAATTTTATTCCGTGTAGTGCAAACCATTTTTCTTTTGCCTTTGGGTCTTTACCCTGACGGTCAGTATTTGAATGACACCAGAGTATTGCATGTTTTGCCTTTCTGTAATCTCCATAAGGACCATGTCCAGAATGGATAACTATTCTATCGGATGGTCCATCATATACATCCTTAAAGGAATAGTCATCACTTCCGAGTTGATAGAGCAGCCAGTTTTCAAATGCAGGGTTGCTCATTTTCCTTTCAGGTCCTCCTGTGAAAACACTCCCTTCAGGATATCCAACGATTAACCTGTTTTTCCCTTCTTCAATCTTTGAACGCTCTAAAATCCATCTTGCAATGTAGAAAGCACCCCGTCTTCTATCCGTAAGCGGTGTTATATAATGGACTTTTAAAGAATAAACAGGGTCGCTGACTGGATATTTCTCAGGACTCATCTTGTGGTGACTATAACCATCAAAACCATAGATACGTCCCATAATTCCGGCAAGTAGTATATATTCATAGACATACGGTCCTGACCTTGTCCATGCGCTCCATTCATACGAGTGTAGTGGCCTGTTGTAGATGCGACCGTAGGTAGTAAATCTTTTAAGATTTTTTATGCGGCTGGTGAGCTGGTCACCTGTATCCCAATCCTGATAACAGGCAGTGATGGTAATCTGAAGTGGCGAGTCCATGTTTGCTTTGTGGTTAGGTGGCTGGACTACATGAAATGTATCACCATTCCATCCAATTCCACACCGGAGCCCAATCTCTTCTTTGAGGAATTTTGCCATATCAGTTGCCCAATCTTTTTGAACAGCGTAGGTGAATTCAAGTATATCACCTATGCGAGGGTCTGCCTGTCTGTCCTGAAGATTTTCTTTGTATTCATTTTCGCCGTGGTAGTTAGTGGGGATAAGAAGAGTATTTTTAGAAGCGTCTTCCCAACTAAAAAGTGGGTCATCCATCCATGCCTTTGCAAGTTCTTTCCTGTCTCCGTATTTTTCCAGCAAGAACCTATTGAATGCCTGTCGCAGGTGTTCAGTTTCTTTCGGTATAGTAAGGTTGTTGAAGTCAAATGGATATGTTTTTTTTGCCAGTTTATTGTTGAATTCAATAGCGTCTAAAATACGTGGATTTGCAGTTCTTATTAACCCAAATCCATTGTTATACCAGCGTCCTGTGGTAAACTGGTCATGCTGTCCTGTGCCTCCATATGGACCACGTGCTCCCCGGAAGTTAGAAGGAACCATACAGGTGTTTTTTGCAGGGTCCTCGTGAAGAAATAGTGGATTTTTCTCCCATGCCTTTGCCAGTGCTTCACGACTGCCATATTTCTTAAGGAGAAACCTATTGAAGGCAACCCGCCACTGCTCGCTGATTTCCGGGGTATCAAGACGGTTGAAATCAAATCTTCTCTCGTTCAGACCCGTCTCATTTGCCAGTTCAAACCCAATGATAGTGGGGTCATCCTTGAGTGCTTTTCCTGTGTAAGGATTCACAGTTGTGAGGAGTCTGTGCAAGAACTTCTTCCAACCTTCACGGTATCTCGGGTCAATCCAGAAATCCGTGGTAAAGGTACTGAAATTCTTAGGTTTCTGACCTATTGGGTATCCATAAACACCTGGAACATATCCGGGATAACAACTTATAAAGAAGTATATCCCTTTTTCCCCCAAGATTGAAATAAGATAAAAATAATTATCCATCTTTTGAGGGTCTACTTCTCCGGTCACAGGGTCTTTCAACATTTCTGCTGCACCCATATGGCGCATAAGATTGATGCCTGTCTCCGCATACACCTCAGCATATTTCTCGGACACTTCTTTAGATGGAATATGGTTTTCATGACCACCCCAGAAATACATCTGCTTTCCATCACGATAAAATCCGCCGTCTTTTGGAACTACAAATCCATGTTTTAATGTTGGACCATCAATCA
>CAYORP010000141.1:0-16679 GCA_964406415.1 uncultured bacterium | reverse complement strand
GGTTCCCCTGCAAATCCATAGCAAATAAATTTTCAAGTAAGGCCAACCTCTCCCTACTCGCTGATTCTATCTACCCTGCAAAGCGGGAAACGGGATTCGAACCCGCGACTTCGACCTTGGCAAGGTCGCACTCTACCGCTGAGTTATTCCCGCAAGATGAAACACATACCTCCATAATTATAACTTTTTTTGTACGTCTGTCAACTTTCAAAAGTAAATTTGTCATTTAAAGATTAGCCGTCATTAATGCCGAATACTGAACTGTTTATCCTGTTTATCAATGAGTGATTTACGGATATTCAGTCTAAAATTTTTTTGGTAAAAAAAAAGATGATATAATACATCAAAAAACAGTCCAATAGAGATTCTGTTATTCTGTGTTAAAAGGGGGTAGTCATGCGTGTCAATCTTATTTCACCCAAATCTCCAGTGACAGTTATCACAAAAAGAGAAACGGCAATTCAGTTTTTCCGTTTAAGTTTGACAACCGTTGCGGCGTTATTTCCGTCAGATACTGATATACGGATAGTCAATGACAGTCTGGACGAAATAGATTTTGACGAACGGGTTGATATGGTTGGGATAACTACCATAACCTCTACCGCTCCGCGCGCTTATGAGATTGCCGACAGGTACAGAGAAAAGGGCGTTCCCGTTATCCTTGGCGGTATTCACCCGACAGCATTGCCGCAAGAAGCTTCTTTACATGCCGACGCGGTAGTTATCGGAGAAGCAGAGGCAACAATGCACAGGTTGTTGAATGATTTCAGGTCAGGGAAATTACAAAAATTTTACAGTTCCCCTGAAAGGCCGAATCTGGTAAATCTCCCTTTGCCAAGGAAAGACCTGCTGTCTGGAAATAAATTTTACAGGGAGATGGATTTAGTACAGACAACAAGGGGATGTCCTTACGCCTGTGATTTCTGCAGTGTCTCGGATTTCTTTGGACGGACTTATCGCACAAGACCCATTTCGGATGTAATAAAAGAAGTCAAACAATTAAGAAACCGTACAATAATATTTTTTGTAGACGATAATATCGCAGGACGTCCGGATTATGCCAAAGAATTTTTTAAGGCCCTGATTCCCTTGAAAATAAGGTGGTTTGGGCAGGCTTCTATAGTTATTGCCAAAAACAAGGAATTGCTGAGGCTTGCCGCAAAAAGCGGATGCAAGGCTCTCTTTATAGGTTTTGAATCTCTATCTGCCGCCAGTTTAAAAGAGGTTCATAAAACAGTAAACCGTGTTCAGGATTACCGCGAAGGGATTAAAAGAATACATGACAGCGGAATCGGGATAATTGGCGCTTTTATGTTTGGCTTTGATGCTGATAACAAAGGGGTTTTTGAGGATGCAGTTGACTTTATTGAACGCAATAAACTTGAGATGGCAAGTTTTTCTATCCTCACACCCCTGCCCGGAACACGTTTATACAAAAGGCTTGATGAAGAAGGAAGGATATTTGACCGGAACTGGGAAAAATATACCTGTGGAGAGGTTGTTTTTAAACCGGCATTGATGAGCGTGGACCAATTACAAAATGGTTATTACTGGGTAAGAAAACAGATATCTTCCTACAACTCAATATTCCGGAGGACTTCCCGCTTCAGCAAAATAGCTCTTTTATCCATCCCTGTAAACCTGGTAATGCGAAAAGCAAGCAGGGCTTCTTTAAGAGATATAAAAGTATCTAAAGAGATAAAATAACTTTACAATAACACTCTATTGTTATTTACTTTCCGACCTGATACAATATAAACGAAAAGATGAACGCAAACATGCAAACGGGAATAAGACCATCCCCTGTTGATAAATATGTTATAAATAAACGAGGTAAAGGGATGAATCGGACCCTATTAATTTTCGCCTTAACAATTGTTTGTTTAAGTAATCTTACGTTCGCCCAGTTGCGAACAACAGACTGTGGTGCAACATTAGAAGCATGGGTAGATGATATCCACCTGGACTGCAGATGGGAATCCAACAGCAGTGTTCTGTGTGGTAGCGGTACCTCCCAGTATAGGTGTAAATGCATATCCTCAAACCAATCACCAGTTTGCACTCCTGTAACAGGTTCTTCTTCGTCACCATCTGCCGCCGGTATACCTGTAACCGGTTACAGAAATTCCGAGGACTTTGCAATCCAGATGATGGGAAACCTTTTTGCCAACCTTCTTCAAGGAGTTTTTAAAGACCTCGCTGCACCCATCAAGGACCTTTATACATCTCCACATAAGGACATTTCATATCAAAATGAAATAGAAAAAAAGAAACAGGAAAATATGGATGCAAAGTATAAGGAATTCAGGGGAAAAGAGGAACAGAGAACAGAGGAGGATGAAGAGAGAAAAAAACAGAAAGGCAAGGACCTACTTGCAAAAATGGAAGACATGGGAAGGGGAAATAGTCTTGAGCCTTTTAAATGGGAGACATCAGACCTTAAACTTCGCCCCATAGGAAAGGGTATCTATGATACATCCGGATATACCTCCTGGCAGAGGGCACTTTGTGCGGCGTACTTTTCAAGCAAAGCACTTGATGCAGTGAGAAATGGGGACCCTGAAGGTGCTGTTTTTATGAACAAACAGGCAGATGGAGTAATAACTGGTGAGATGATTGAACTGGAGTGTCAACTCCCTGCCCTGCAGGAGATTGCTGATATCCAGCGACAAACCCCTCAGATAAGCAACAGAATGGCAGATATAGTGAAGATTGCTCCTGATGTATGCAAAAAGGTACAACACCTCCAGGTGATAGAAACTGAACTCAATAAGGCAGAGAAAGAAAAACAGACCCTTGAGAAAAAACTTGAGGAGGTAAAAGTAACGGTTGAAGAAGCAAAGACCCGCACTGAAAACGCAAAAAATCAGGAAGAAAAAGACCAGGCAGACAAACTCCTTCAGCAGGCTTTAACTCTTCAAAAAGAAATTTCAGTTCAGTTTGAAAAGGTAAGTAAGGCAGAAGAGAATTATTTACAAATGAAGGAAAGGGAAATAGAGGAACTAAAGAATCTACAGAAAAACATAAAAAGCGCATCAAAGAATGAATGAGAGGAGGATATAACGAAATGAAAGGTCAAAGATTTTTAATGACCTGTATACTGCTTTTTACAGGTATATTTTTCTCTGCAGACTGCGCTGTTATACGAGGGACAGTGGTAAAAGGTGAAAAAGATTATAACGAAAGGAACTATGACCTTGCAATAGAAGAATTTAAGTCTTGCATGGAAAGAAAGGATAAATATGTCTGTCACTGTTCATTTATGCTCGGGCAGATATACTTAGAGAAAAAACAATATCAAGAAGCCATCACACATATTAAGAGAACCTTAGACTTAACATCACAGGTTAAATGTGATGCCTGTGGGATGAAACCTGCATGGCACTACTCTCTCGGTAAGGCCTATTATGAAAAAAGACAATATGAAAACGCCATTACACACTACAAAGAGAGTTTATCCTTAGCCCCGAGAGAAATGCCATGGCACGATAAGCAGGTAAGGATACCACGACTGATACCCATAAAAAGTGCGTGTTATAACGCTCTCGGCAAGGCCTATTTTCAAAATAAACAATACAGGGAAGCAGCCGAATCGTTCAATAATGCAATTGAGTTTGACCCTGCAAAAGGAGACTTCTTTAAACAGACCTACCGTAATGACCTTGCCAGATGTTACATTCAACTGGGACAGTATGATGATGCTATAAAGTCGGCTTACCGTTCAGTTCAGGAAGGCAATCCCTATGCATACCTGACATTAGGTGATGCCTACTGTGGTAAGAAAAATTATGAAGGAGCAATTAGATTCTACAGAAAACTTACTGAAATTAAGCCGGACTATCCGGTAGTTTATACAAGAATATGTGAAGCACTATCTGAGATGCAGGATTATAAAGGAGCATCAGAAGCAATCAAAAAGGCGGCAGAACTATCCCCCACTTACACTATAAACCTTGCAAGGTTTTACTACAGACAGGGCAGTTATGACAATGCCCTTGATGCAATTAACCAATACATTGCTCTATCAACCTATACAGGAACAGGGATGTATATTGAGATTGTAAATGAAACACCTGTTGTCAGTGCAATTACACCATTTGGGCCAGCAGAAATGGCCGGTATAAAAGCAGATGACAGAATAATAGAGGTTAATGGAGAAACAACAAAAGGATGGGACGATAACAGACTGACTCAGAAACTGCGTGGACAGGAAGGCACACAGGTCTCTTTGGTAATCAGACGAGATAATATTGAGAACCCACTGGAAAAGACTGTTGCACGTGGAATAATTTATCGCGCAGAGATATTTTCATCTTTTGCCCACAGGAGTCTTATTCTCAGAAAGATGGAGCGATACAAAGAAGCATTGGAAGATGCTAACAAGTCCGTCATTATGCAGGGATTTACATTAACCCACATTGGTCCTGCTGGAGATAATAATGACATAGTCCAGATTGCTATGGGTGCTGCATACATAGACAATAAAGATTATGCAAAAGCAATAAAGACCCTTTCTACTGTGAAAAATAACATAGAAACCAGCATCCTCAATGCTACTGCCTATGCCAAAAATGGTAACTGCAAGGAGGCAATTGCCCTCTGCAACTCCATACCCGAAGAAGAATTTTCCTCAAAAAATGCTCCTCTCTGGAGTGATAGGGACAATATGCTTGAAGCCCTGAAACTATGCATTCTGCCAATGAAGGAGGACGCCTTGAAACTTAAGGCACAGGGACAGTACAGAGAAGCATTAGTGAAACTGGGCGAGGTAATAAGAGTTATAGATTATACGGAGATGGAGTCTATATCAAGAGAAATCGCAGGGATAATAACAGTTGACCCCGGACTTTCTTTAATACCTGAGGAGGCGAGGAAATATGCACTGAGGGGCGATGTACTGACCAAAGATGGAAAATTTGAAGAGGCTATCAAAGAATATCATCAAGCAATACAGGCAGCACCCTACATTCCAAATCTTTACTATAATACCTCTCTGCTCTACGGAGAGATGAAAAAGTATCCCCTGGCGATACACCATATGAAGATATATTCCCTGCTTGCTCCTGAAGCACCAAACATCAGAGCAGCAAAGGACCAGATTTACAAGTGGGAGTTTATGATGGAAAGGGGAGAATAAAATTGAGGTCTTCAGGAATAGATGCTATAAAACTTTTCTTTTCTCCTGTAGAAGGTATGGTTAATGTTAATCTGTAGGAATGCAGTGCAACCCTGTCTATCATATCTGATTTCACTCCATACTTCAGGTCACCTATTATTGGATAGCCGAGGTGTGCAAGGGTAATCCTTATCTGGTGGGTTCTGCCGGTAACCGGTTTTGCCTTAACCACAGTCAGATTATCAATATATTTAACAACCTCAAGAATGGTTATTGCCTTTTTACCTCTTAGGTAGTGAACATCCATCTTTGTATGGTCATCCTTATCAGGCAAAACGGTAAACTCAACCCGTTTCTTAGATGGTTGGAATCTGCCCTGTACAACAGCAATATATTCCTTCTCAATCTGACGGTTCTGAAACTGTCTCACCAGCGAATCAAACGATGAATCTGTCTTGGCAAAAACAATCACTCCCGAGGTCTCTTTATCAAGGCGATGAACAACACCCGGTCTGAAAGGCAGACCTGTGGAAGAAAGTTTTGTGTGATACAAAAGAAAATTTACAAGCGTGCCTGTCAATACCCTGCTTGTCGGGTGGGTCAAGATACCTGCAGGTTTATTAACCACAATAATATTCTGGTCCTCATATATTATATCTATCTGTCCACATTCTGGTTTAACCAGACTGCCGTCGGGGAAAGAAGCATTTAGACTGTTTATTCCTATCTGGTCGTTGTTTTGAAGTAAGTAGGAAGGTGGTACAATTCTGTTATCAACAAGAATATTTCCTGCTTTTAAGAGTTTTTTTAATCTCTCTCTTGAAATATCTAAATTTTCTTTGAGATACCTATCTATCCTTTCTCTTTTATGTTCTCCACTTCTGTAAACCAGTTTTCTGCTCACCTTTTCTTTTTGGTAAGTTTCTTTATAAAATCGTGGGCTATAAAGTCCTTCTGCATCTGATTTGTACCCTCATATATCTGGGTAATCTTCGCATCCCTGAACATCTTTTCCACTGGATAATCTTTCATAAAACCGTAACCACCAAATACCTGTATGGCATCCGTAGTCACCTTCATTGCTACATCTGATGCAAATAATTTACACATAGCTGAGTTGGCTGAATAATCCTTGACCCCGGCATCTATCGTCTTAGCAGTCTGGTATATCAGAGCCCTTGCCGCTTCTATCTGCACCGCCATATCGGCAAGTATGTGCTGTACCGCCTGGAAAGAACTTATGGGCTGACCGAATTGCCTCCTCTGATGGGAATACTCCAGAGCCGCCTCAAATGCCCCCTGTGCTATTCCGAGTGCCTGTGCGGCAACGCCCGGTCTGCTCGCATCAAAATTCTTCAGCGTTATAATAAAACCCATACCCTCTCTGACAAGCACATTCTCGGCAGGAACCTTGCAGTTTTCAAAAACCAGTTCTCTTGTTGCAGAAGCCCTTATACCTAATTTTTTTTCTTTTTTCCCGAATCCAAAACCCTCCATACCTTTTTCTACAATAAAGGCAGTCTCACCTCTTGCTCCCTTTGTTTTATCTGTAGCGGCAATAACCACATATATTTCCGCTTCTCCTCCATTGGTTATCCACTGTTTGGTCCCGTTTAACAGGTAGAAATCTCCTTCTTTCTTGGCAGTGGTATTCAAAACAGTTATATCGCTCCCTGCTCCTGATTCTGTCACTGCAAAGCCTGCAATTTTCTCACCGCTTGCAATCAAAGGCAGGTATTTCTTTTTTTGCTGTTCGTTACCAAAATGTAAGATAGGGAAGGTCCCAAGGGCAGTCCCTGCATAAGCAAGAGCAATGCCCCCACAAACCCTACTCAGTTCTTCTATGGCAAGACAAAGTTCAAAAATTCCGAAACCCATCCCGCCATACTCCTCCGGGATATAAACACCGAAAAGGTCTGACTGGGCAAGTGTTTTTACCACATCCCAGGGAAATTCCTCTTTCTCGTCACACTCGGCTCTGATAGGCAATATCTTCTCTTCCGCTATTTTTTGGGCAAGTTCCTTTATCATCTTCTGTTCGTCTGTGAGAAAATAGTCCATTGCTCCTCCTTTTACCCTGTATATCTTCTTAGAACCAACGTAATATTGTGCCCCCCAAAACCGAATGAATTTGAGATTGCTGTATTTACATCCTTTTCAATCGCTCTGTTAGGTACGTAATTCAGGTCACATTCTGGGTCGGGAAATTCATAATTTACAGTAGGTGGAATAATCCCTTCTTTTATAGAAAGAATCGTGGCGATAAACTCAACGGCTCCGGATGCCCCGAGTAAATGCCCCAGCATAGATTTTATTGAACTGACAGGTATATCGTATGCTCTCTTTCCGAAAACTCTCTTTATGGCAGCGGTTTCGCCCTTATCGTTCAGGGGAGTAGATGTCCCATGTGCATTGATGTAATCAATATCTTCAATTCCGATACCGGCATTTTCCAGGGCATACCTGATAGCCAACGCGGCACCATTTCCTTCAGGGTCCGGGGCAGTCATATGGTAGGCGTCACAACTCATACCAGCACCTATAAATTCCGCGTAAATCTTCGGTGCCTTTCTTTCCAAAGCATGCTCCAGTGTTTCAAGCACGACAATACCCGCTCCTTCTCCCATAATGAAACCATCTCTCTTCTCATCAAATGGCCTGGAGGCTTTTTCAGGATTTTCGTTTCTTGTGGAAAGAGCCTTCATAGAGCAAAAACCTGCAAGGCCGAGTGGAGTTATAGCGGACTCCGTACCTCCTGTAATAACAACATCCGCCACACCACATTCCATCATATTTAACGCGGTCCCGAGAGCATGGGCACCTGAGGCACAGGCACTTACGGTAGCAAAATTAACCCCCTTCAGGCCGAATTCTATAGCTACCTGTCCTGCCGCCATATCTGGTATAAGCATGGGGATGAGAAATGGGGAAATGCGGGATGGACCGCTCTTTAACAATATCTCCTGTTGCTCCTCTATAACCCTTAGACCTCCGATGCCGGCACCTATGATAACCCCGGTTCTTGCTCTTAACTCCTCCGAAAAAACAATTCCGCTGTCCTGAATCGCCTCAAAACTTGACTTCAGAGCATACTGGACGAATTTATCCATCCGACGCACGGCCTTGGGATTGAATCCTTCAAGCGTAAAATTCTTAACCTCAGCTCCCATCTTAGAAGAATAAGGAGAAACGTCAAATTTCTTTATGATGTCTATTCCGTTAGAACCGTTCTTTAGATTCTGCCACGATGTTGCTACATCATTCCCCAGAGGTGTTACCATCCCTATACCTGTCACCACAATTTTTTTCATGTTTGTTTTTTCTTCTCAATATACTCCACAGCATCCTTAACATTCCTTATCTTTTCGGCATCTTCATCAGGAATGTCTATCCCGAATTTCTCCTCAAATTCCATGACTAACTCAACAGTATCAAGCGAATCAGCACCAAGGTCATCCACAAAAGATGCCCCTTCCGTAACTTCAGAAATGCCAACTCCTAACTTTTCAGATATTATTTTTCTTACTTCTTCCAATACAGCACTCTTTTCCATATTTCTTTCCTCCTTGAATATAAAAATGTGAAGTGTAAGACGGGAAATATAAAAAAATCTTTCACATCTCACCTTTCACTTTTGATTTCAGATAACAAGTCCCCCGTCTATCCTTAAAACCTGGCCGGTTATATAAGACGCTGTGTCAGAAGATAAGAAAAGGATTACGTCTGCCACCTCTTCTGGCTTCCCGAATCTATGTAAAGGTATCATATCCAGCATTCTGTCTTTGACCTTCTCAGGTAGTTTCTCCGTCATCCTGGTTATTATATAACCGGGAGCCACGGCATTAACATTAATCCCGAACCTGCTGAATTCCTTGGCGCAGGTCTTGGTCAAAGAAATAAGGGCTCCCTTGGATGCTGAATAATTTGCCTGTCCTATGTTACCTATCTGTCCTATCACGGAAGCAACGTTCACTATCCTTCCCGACTTTTTCGCGAACATTGCCCTTCCTATTATTTTACTGCATATAAATGCCCCTTTCAAGTTGACATCCAAAACATCATCCCAGTCTGTTTCAGACATCTTGAGAATCAGGTTATCCTTCGTAATACCTGCATTGTTTACGAGAATATCTACCCTACCCCACTTATCCAGCACAGTATCAAGGCCTCTTTCAACATCCTCATGTACGGTTATATTCAGTTTTGACGATATGAAATTTATACCACTGTCCTCCATAACCTTCTCAAATCCCTCGTCTATAAAAACATCCCACATAGCAAGGTTAGCTCCCTGTTCTCCAAACTTCAATGCAAGAGCTCTGCCTATACCTCCAAATGCTCCAGTAATAACTACCACCTTATCCTTAAACATTTTCCACCCCATTCCCCCTCACCACGAACTCTCCCCAGAAGGGAGAAGATTTAATATCAGGGGCTTTATTTTATCATTCTTTCAGTAACGCCATGGTGTTTTCAAGAGACCTCATATCCTCTACGTTCAACACCAGAGATTCCGGGATAATACCCTCTATAAGTTTTTTCAGGACCTTCTTAGGACCCACCTCAACAAAAACATTGGTCCCTTCATCCGATACAACATTCTCAATTGTTTCCACCCACCTTACGGGCGAACAAATCTGTTTTATAAGGCCTTCCTTTATTTCTTCCTTATCCCTTGTGCTTCTGGCGGAATAATTTGGGTATACAGGGATTTCCGGCTCATTAAAATTTATTCTTTCAATCTCGGCCTTGAGTTTTTCTGAAGATTTTTCCATAAGTGAGGTGTGAAACGGACCGCTTACATTAAGCATAATACCTTTAATTTTACGGTCCCTCAGAAAAGAAGAAATTTTTTCAATCTCTTCTTTTTTGCCGCCGACAACAGTCTGCTTGTGTGAGTTTATATTGGATATCTCTATGCCCGGAAAATCAAACAGTAAATTTTTAACATCGTTCAATTGCAAACCGATTATCGCCAGCAATTTTCCATCAACATTTTTAGATATTTCATCCATTATCTGCGCTCTTTTTTTTAAAAGATAGAAACCCTCTTCAATAGTTATTGCTTTTGAAGCGGCAAGCGCCGAATATTCACCCTGGCTGTGTCCTGCGAGACTGCACGGGGAAAACCCTTTATCTTTAAAGACCTTCCAAGATATCATACTTATACCGAAAATTGCGGGTTGACAGAACAGGGTTCTTGTAAGTTCTTCCATCGGACCGCTCATAATCTTATCCATAAGCGGCAGAGAGGTTATTTTTTCCCCCAGTTTTATTATGCCCGCAGAACCTTCAACATTGTCTATAAAATCCTTTCCCATCCCAACGTACTGAGACGCCTGTCCCGGAAACACAGCAACAAATTTTTTCACTTTGTCCATCTTATAAGATTTGCTCCCCATGTAAGCCCACCACCAAATGCAACAGTAATCACCATATCATCTTTCTTAATCAACCCTTTTTTTGAAGCCTCATCCAGCGCTATCGGGACACAGGCTGCTGACATATTACCGTACCTGTCAATGTTAACGTAGAATTTTTCAGCCGGTATACCAAGATTCCTTGCTACGCCTTTTATAATCCTGAGGTTGGCCTGATGGGGAATGAAGATAGATATCTCTTCTTTTTTCAGATTAAATCTATCAAGCAGTTTATTTATTGCTTCACTCATCGTTAATATTGCAATTTTGAAAAGGGGAGAACCTTCCATCTGCATAAAATGCATTCTTTTTTCAACAGTATCAAAAGATGCCGGGTTTAGAGAGCCTCCGGCAGGCGCATCTAAAAGTTCTCCATAGCCTCCATCGGCAGAAAGATAAGAGCCGAGAACTCCTTCTTCATCGGAACGTCTCAAAATTGCAGCCCCGGCACCATCTCCAAGCAAAACGCATATACTTCTGTCCGTATAGTCTGTAAGACGGCTCATGGTCTCGGCAGATAGCACGAGACCTGTTTTATACCCTCCTCCAAGTATCAGATTCTTTGCAATCTCCAGACCGTAAATAAATCCGGAACATGCAGCAGATATGTCAAAAACAGGTATATTCTTAATACCGAGTTTTGTTTGTATGATACACGCCGTAGATGGGAAAAACATATCAGGCGTTACGGTTGAACACAGAATAAAATCTATATCATCAGGAGATACGCCTGCATCTTTGCATGCATTCAGAGAAGCCTGCTTCCCCATATCAGAAGAAGCCATCCCTCTGGGGCATATTCTCCTTTCTTTAATCCCCGTTCTTGTTGTAATCCACTCGTCCGTAGTATCCACCATCATTTCAAGGTCATGATTGTTAATTCTCTGTTCGGGAAGAAACGAACCCGTTCCCAGAATTATTGTACCTGCCATTCAATCGCCTCCAGATTGTTTTTTAATTTATCCATAAAACCTGAATTGACGGTCTTACTCCCCAGTTTTATGGCACTGTAAAGAGCCCGTGGAGAAGAACGACCGTGGCTTACAATTACAATACCGTTTACCCCGAGTAAAAGACCTCCTCCATACTCTGCATAATCACCCTTCTTTGCAAAATTTTTGAGTGCCTTCTTCAACAATAGAGCGCCAATCTTTCCACTGATACTTTTTCTTATCTCTTTCATTAAAATCGTCCTGAAGGACCTCGTTACCCCTTCTGTCACCTTAAGCACGATATTACCCGTAAAACCGTCAGTGAGAATAACATCAACCTTTCCCGTAAAAAAATCCTGACCCTCTATGTTTCCAACAAAATTTATCTTTTTATTCTGGCTGAGCAACTCAAAAGATGTCTTCCTGAGTTCATCGCCTTTTGACTCTTCTTCTCCTATATTTAAAAGGGCAACCCTGGGTTTTACAATCCCGAAAACGACTTCAGCATATAAGGACCCCATAACTGCTGATTGGAGCAGATGGGAAGGCTTCGCCTTTACATTCGCCCCTGCATCCAGAAAAATCGTGGACCCTCCTGAAAGATTCGGCATAAGAAGCGCAATTACCGGTCTATCAATACCGGGTATCAGACCTAACTCAGAGATGCTGTATGACACGAAGGCAGCTGTATTACCTGCACTCAAAGCACAGTGTGCCGCACCTTCCTTCATAACATATATTGTACGAACCATACTATTGTCTTTTTCTTTAAGTAGTTTGAGATTAACCTTCTCATGCATCTTTATATACTTTTCACAATTTTGAATGCTGACAAATGGATATTTCTTCAGGTTAATCTTTCCCTCTATTTTTCTCTCATCGCCAACGAGAATAATTCTCACACCATCGGCAGGCGAAAACATCTGACATGCTCTTATGGCTGAAAATGGCGCATTATCACCACCCATACCGTCAAGTCCGATAATAACCTCTCTATTCATTTTCCTCTTTGCTTTTCTTCAATCTTCAGTACAGGCACACCCTTATAATACCCACAGGATTTGCAAACAGTATGAGGTAGTTTTAAAGAACCACAGTTGGGACATATGCTTAACGAAATCTTCCCGATTTTCTTATTACTGCGTCTTTTCCCTGTTCTGCTGTTGGAATGTCTTCTTTTGGGATTTGGCATCTCTCTATCCTCCGTTAATATTTAAATTTTTTCCTTAATGCTGAAGATACCACTTCAGGTACGAACATTGAAACATCCCCTTTCAATCCGGCAATTTCTTTTACTAAAGAGGAACTTATAAAAAAGAATTCTTCTCCAGGCATAAGAAAAACAGTTTCTATTTTACTGTTCAGTTTTCTGTTTGTAAGTGCCATCTGGAACTCATATTCAAAATCAGATACCGCCCTTAATCCCCTCAGTATAATATTTATACGCTTCTTCTTAAGATAATCCACAAGGAGACCGTCAAATTTGTCAACCTCAACCCTTTTACTTTTACAATATACGGTTTCTATAAGTTTTACCCTCTCTTCTGTAGTAAAAAGAAGGTTTTTCCTTGAATGGTCAGCAACTGCAACTATAACCTTATCAACAAATTCAAGACTCCTTTCTATCAGGTCAACATGTCCTCTGGTTATAGGGTCAAAACTACCGGGATAAACCGCTATTTTTTTCATTTTCGGTAACCACCTGCAAATATGAAACCTTGTTCTTACCGTAGACCTTTTCTTTATAAACCATCAATCCCTTAACCTCGGGTAAAATATCCCTGTCTCTCTGTTCTATGACAACTATACTTTTATCGGATACCATATGAAGTTCAATAAATCTTCTCAATATGGATGCAATTCTGTTCCCCGGATACCCATAGGGGGGGTCTGCAATTATAAGGTCAAATTTTTCTCTTCCAAATCCTTCAATAATCCTTTCTACTTTGCCTTTCTTTATAGAACAGATATTGGTAATACCGAGGGCTTCAAGGTTTTTCCTTATTATGTTCAGTGCTCCTCTTTCAGACTCTATAAAAACAACCTCCCTGGCCCCATGACTTACGGCTTCTATCCCTAATGCCCCTGTACCGGCAAAAAGGTCAAGAACCCTCTTGTCTGCAACCCATCCTCTGAGAACGTCAAATATTGCCTCTCTTACCAGATCTTTAGTAGGCCTGAGTGCTTTTTTGTCTGTGGGGAAAAATAACTTTCTGCCTCTCAAATATCCGCTAATAACTTTCATACCTTGAACTTATGTGGTTTTAACCTGTGCCAGTCTATAAGAATAGACGTAGCAATGAAAATAGTGGAATAGGTCCCTATAATAAACCCGGTCAGCAGTGCGAAGGAGAAAACATGCAGTGCCTCTCCTCCTATAAAAAAAAGGGAACAGACAACAAATAATGTGGTAAGGGACGTAAGTATGGTTCTACTGAGAGTTTCGTTAATACTGTTATTGAAGACTGCTAAATAATCAGAACTTCTTGTCTTTCTGATATCTTCCCTTATTCTGTCAAAGATAACAACCGTATCATTAACGGAATATCCTGCAACAGTTAGCAATGCCGCTATTACCGAAGCGTCTATCTGTTGCTTTGTAAGCGCCAGAATTGCCACGACAAAAAGCATATCATGAAAAATTGCCATCGTTGCACCCACTGCAAATCTGAATTCAAACCTTACAGTTAGATAGAGAAGAATCCCTATTATTCCGACAATAAATGCGTATAATGCTTTCTTTCTCAAGGATACACTCATAGATGGAGCGACGGAAGATTTCCCCTTAACAGTGAAAACGTTTTCTCCCCTGCCTGTCCTTTCACCACCAAGAGCGCCTATTATCTTCTCGGAAGTGCCGGGTGCGCTCTTTATTATAAATTCCCTTCCTTCTTCTCCGAGTGCCTGAACTGAATAGTGGCCTATATCCAGATTTTTTATCGCCTCTCTTATCTCGGCAGCATCTACTTCTTCGTTAAAATTCAGGTTGAGCATATCACCGCCCACAAAATCCACACCAAAGTTTTCCTTACCTCTCATACCAAAAACAACCAGGCCCCATATTATAATGACAGAGGAAAAAATGTATGCTATCTTCCTTTTGCCTATAAAATTGAAGTTGGTACTTTTGATAAGTTCCATTTATATCCTCACCTTTTCAACCTTTTTTGTTATCATCACCCAGTCCACAATGCTTTTTGTGACGAAAACCGCAGTAAACAGGTTTGCCAATATCCCTATGCTCAAGGTAAGACCAAACCCTTTCACAGGCCCCTCACCGAGAAAAAAGAGTATCAGTCCCACAATAAGGGTTGTTATATTTGAATCAATAATTGCGCTCCATGCCCTTTTATAACCTGAATCAATACTCGCCTTTGGACTCTTGCCGGTTTTTATTTCCTCTCTTATTCTCTCAAAGATAAGGATATTCGCATCTACAGCCATACCGAGAGTCAGTGCAATACCGGCGATGCCTGGCAATGTCAAAACCCCTCTTATGGTAGCCATAACACCAAGAAGAATGAGAATATTCAGTGCAAGCGCAAAGTCTGCAAGCAAACCGAAAGCCGCAAAATAAACAAGCATGAAAATAAGCACAACTATGCCTCCATATATCGCCGCCCTGAAACCCTGTGTAATATTTTCCCTGCCAAGTGTTGGTCCAACGACCTCACGATAAATCATGTCAACCTCTGTCGGAAGAGCACCTGCTCTGAGAACAATCGCAAGAGTTCGTGCCTCTTCAACCGAAAAACGTCCGGTTATATTCGCCCTTCCCCCACCTATTCTTTCTCTTATTACCGGAGCAGACCGGACAACGCCGTCAAGTACTATTGCAAGACGCCTGTTAATATTTTTTGAGGTTATTTCTTCAAAGAGATTCGCACCGTCTTTACTCAAAAGCAGATTTACGTCTGGAAAACCAGAATTGTCATAACCCACATAGGCATCTTCAATGTACCTGCCGGTAATCTCAGGCTCCAACTTCACCAGAATTGGATTGGTTTCCCTGTATATCCCGCGTTCATCCTTTTCCTTATGGTAGAGGAGTTCATATCCTTCCGGTATTTCACCCTGCAGTGCTTTTTCCATCAGTTCATTGTCATCAGAAACAAGTTTGAACTCAAGAAGTGCTGTCTGTCCTATTATCTCTATTGCCCTGTCAGGCTCCTGAACACCCGGCAGGTCAATAATTATCCTCCTCATCCCCTGTTTCTGTATCACCGGCTCTGTAACACCGAGAGAATCTATCCTGTTTCTTATTATCTCAAGAGCCCTGTCCGCAAGGTCTGAAACTGTTTCCCCTTCCTTTCCCGTTTCTTTAACCTCAAGGACAAGATGAACTCCACCCTGCAGGTCGAGACCGCGGCGGATTTTCTCCTCGGGAGGGTACAACTGATAAACAAAAACCAGAATTATTGCCAGTATCAACAAAAATTTATAGTAATATTGCTTTATCATTTTTTGTAAACCTCGTCAGGTTCAAAAACTTTTCTACCTGTTACCACAAATTCTCCCGTTTCTTTATCTTTCAATGTTCTATAAAAACAGGAAAAATATCCTTTATGACACCCCCCGCCTTTTTGCTTAACCTTGAACAGCAAGGTATCGTTGTCACAGTCTATACGCATCTCTCTATACTCCTGGAAGTGCCCGGACTCTTCTCCTTTCAGCCACAACTTCTTCCTGCTCCTGCTGTAGTAGTGCATCTTTCCGGTATCAAAAGTCATGGCAAGGGCCTCACTGTTCATATACGCAAGCATTATCACCTCACCCGTAACGACATCCTGCACAATAACGGGAACAAGCCCTTTATTGTTAAACCTGACCTGTGATAGAATTATCTTATCCATTTAGTGTAATTTCCAATAATCTTACTATAAAAGGTTCAATATGTCAAAATCCAAAAGTGATAAGTGTACTATAAAAAACAGGATAATGCAAGCAGTTTCCGAAATCCCCTTTGGCAAGACAATCAATTATTCAGAACTGGCGAAAAGGGTTGGTCTAAAGGGAAGAGAAAGATATGTCTCAACCTTTCTGAAACAAAATCCCTACCTTATAGCAGTACCCTGTCACCGGGTGATAAGAAAAAATGGTGATACAGGAAATTATATACTGGGCAAATCTTTCAAAAAATACCTTATTGACCGTGAAGCGTCTCTCACCGGCAGTTCAGAATAAGGTTATCTATCAGTCGGACAGAAGGAA
>CAYORP010000140.1:0-4544 GCA_964406415.1 uncultured bacterium | reverse complement strand
AAGGATAACAAAAAACAACGTTTGTTTTTTCATTAGTTTAACCTCCCTTATTACAGTTTAAATCCTCATAGTTAACCTGTCAAATTTTTTCTGAAATTTGCGTTGTAAATAAATAAGATGTAAACTACCTTTATGAAGGATAATAATGAAACTTGATGAACTCTCTTACAGAAGAATTCTGGAAAACATTAATGACGGCGTTTATTTTGTTGACCGTAACAGAAAGATACTTTTCTGGAATAAATCTGCTGAACGGATATCAGGTTTTTCTTCTGAGGAGGTGGTGGGTTCTTCCTGTGCCGATAATATTCTGGTTCATGTGGACGATGAAGGTAATTTGCTTTGCAAAGGGAGATGCCCTCTGGCAGAGAGTATTCTTTCAGGGCATCCTCGGTCCGGTGAACTGTATATGCATCATAAAAACGGGCATAGAATACCCGTCTGGGTTCGGACCAATGTTTTACGGGATGAAAAAGAGAGGATAGTCGGAGGTGTGGAGATATTTACTGATATAAGTGAGCATCTTGGCAGCAGACTGCGGATAAAGGAACTGGAAAAAATTGCAATGCTTGATAGTCTAACACAACTGCCCAACAGGAATTACATTGAACAGGAATTACGGAAGGTATTTAAAGAAAGGGAACGTTACGGATTATCTTTCGGGATTCTCTTCATGGATATAGACCACTTTAAGAAATTCAATGATACTTACGGACATGACGTAGGAGATAAGGTTCTTGTTTTTGTTTCAAAAACATTCACATCCAACAGCAGGGCATTTGATTTATATGGAAGATGGGGCGGCGAAGAGTTTATAGGCATTATTCGCAACATAGAACGCAATGCTCTCTGGAAGCATGGTGAAAAACTCAGGCTGCTTACGCAGAACTCTTTTATTTTGCTCGGTGAGGAAAAACTGGAGGTTACCATATCAATTGGGGCTACAATGGTCAGAGATAACGATACCGTTGACAGTTTGATAAAAAGGGCGGATACGCTTTTGTACAGGAGTAAGGAAGAAGGGAGAAACCGCATTACTATAGACTAAACCTAAGGTGAGACTTTATTTTTTCTTGACCGCTTTATAAGATACCGGGTAAAATAATAATACCGGGAATGGGGTCTGATATCATCCGGTAAAGGGGGCAGCAATGAAAGGGATTGGCAGGTTTTTGGGGATGTTTAGTTTAGTGTTTTTGTTCTGTTTGACCGGTCTGTTTGCTCAGGAAGGTTTTTTGCGGGTTACGAGTGTTCCGGAAGGTGTTAGTGTGGAGATTGCAGGAAAAAGTGCGGGGAAAACGCCTATCTTAACTGTTTTAAAACCCGGAGAATATACTGTTAAGGCTACAATGACCGGCTATGAGCCATCAACCGAAAAAGTTAAGATTCAGGAAAATGAGGTTACCCTGTTGCAGATAAAACTGGGGAAACAGGTGAGAAAAGGTGTATTTCAAAGGGTAACTGCCGGAAAAGGTAACCTTACTGTGATAACAGACTGGCAGGATGTAGATATATATCTTGACGGACACAAAATTAAAGAATCTCCTCCCGTAACAATCAAAGATATTTCTTCTGGTCCGCACAGGGTTATATTGGTAAGTGGGGAGTATGCGGATATGGTGCGTGTTTTTATAAGGAATGGGGAAACAGAAGTTGTTAAGAAATACTTTGAAGAAGATAAGAAAGAATATCTGTCACGCCTGACAGAGACAGAGGCAGCGGCAGCGAAGGAAAAAGCCGAGGAGATTGAACAAAAAAGACAGTTGTTACCGGCTCATATAGTACTGAATCTTAACAATCCCTCTGTGAAGGAAGAGGAAGGTGAATCGGAAAGTGCCTTATGGGGAGAAGATAACTCAGTAACACTGAACTTTCAATACAGGAAAATAGGTGATACAACATGGAATTTGAAAGAACTGAATTCCAAGACGAAACTGAAGGATAACTTTACTGTGGAGAAAGGTTCCTATGAGATACAACTATCTGGGACACATTATAAAGAGCCAACCGGCATTATAAATATTTTTCTTGGAGCAAAGAAAGAAAAGGTTAAAGAATATAAAGAAGTATTTAAACAGGAGTTCAAACCGGATGTTCAGTATACATATGTAATATCGTATGATGGTAAAACCGATTTTTCATACAAGGTTGAAGAGGCAGTACTTAACACACCTATTGAGTGATAAAATACGAGATTACCAAAATGGGGGTTTATTATGGGGATGATGAAAGAATTTAAGGAATTTGCGGTCAAAGGTAATGTTATTGATATGGCTGTTGGTATTATAATCGGTATGGCATTCGGTAAAGTAATATCATCATTTGTTGGTGATGTGATAATGCCTCCTATTGGTGTTCTTCTGGGAGGTGTAGCTTTTTCTGATTTGGCATTCACCGTTAAATCGGCAGTTGGGGATGAACCTGCTGTTTTAGTTTCTTATGGAAAGTTCATACAAACGATTGTAGACTTCCTCATCATTGCTTTTGTAATTTTCCTTGTGGTAAAGGCAATGAATTCATTAAAGAAAAAGGAAGAATCAGCACCTGTATCTCCACCTGCTCCCTCAAAGGAAGAAGTCCTTTTGACTGAAATCAGGGAACTGCTCAAGAATCAAAAATAGTGAGTAAACTGGCAAAAAAGAGGGAGATGTAAGAAAATCCGGGAGATGGAAGGTTTAAAAGATGCAATAAAGAGGGAGTCTTTTGCTCTGGGATTTGACAAGATTGGATTTTCCGAGGCTGAAGATGTTATCTCCACTGAGAGAGATTTTTTTAATCAGTGGCTGGATAGAAAATTCAATGGGGATATGACCTATCTGGAAAGGAATTTTGAGAAGAGGATGTCCCCTTCACTGATTTTCCCTGAGGTTAAAACAATCATTTCTCTGGCTACCAATTATTATTCCGGTAAATTTATACATCCTTTATTCTCAAGGTATGTAACGAATAGAGACTACCATAAGGTAATCAGGAAAAGACTCAGGAAACTTACCCGATGGTTGACAGAAAGAAACGAGGGGATTCAAACCAGATTTTTTGTTGATAGCGCACCTGTATTGGAAAAATACTGGGCACAGAAGGCCGGCCTCGGCTGGATAGGTAAAAACACCTGTTTTATTACGAAAGAGTTTGGTTCCTGGGTATTTCTGTCTGAGATTTTTATTAATGTGGAAATAGAACCTGATGCATGCCATGAAGATTGTTGCGGAAGATGTAGCAGGTGTATTGAGGCCTGTCCCAATAATGCTATTTTAAAACCAGGTCTTCTTGATGCAAAAAGGTGTATATCCTATTTAACCATAGAAAAAAGAACAGAATTAAATGAGAATGAAGAACATCTTTTGAAAAACTACGTTTTCGGATGTGATATATGTCAGAATGTCTGTCCATGGAATCAAAACACTCCTGTTAAGAATGACCCGGAACTTGCTCCTATGGAAAAGATAAGAGATATAAGCACCGATTATTTACTCCGAATGGACGAAGACGCTTTTAACTCTTTTTTTAGGGGTACGGCAGTAAAGAGGGTACCTTACAGAGTGTTTAAAAAAAACCTTGAAAAAATATTGAGCAGTCAGTATCTTCCGCATTCGTTGCCTGATTGATACAGGGCAATGATGTTTTCAGGTGGAACATCCGCCTGGATGTTGTGGGGCTGTGTAAATATGAAACCACCGTCTTTTTTGAAAACCTCTGTGCAGTGGGTTGCGTAGTTTTTAACCTCTTTCTCTGTACCGCGCGACAGGACATGCTGAGGGTCTATTGCTCCTCCCCAGAAGGTCAGATGCTTCCCGAACTCCCTTTTCAGTTTTTCAGGTTCCATATTAGATATCCCTACCTGAACAGGGTTAAGTATGTCAACACCCGCATCTATAAGGTCAGGTATATACTGGTATATTGAACCATCTGAGTGAAATATTATGTAGTAGTTGCTTATCTTTCGTACGTGTTCATAAAAATCCCTTATGTACGGAATGAACATTTCTCGCACTGTCTGTGTTGAATATATCCCGGATTCATTCCCTCCCAGGTCATTGTACATTATTACCGCATCCACATTATCACCTGAGACTTCATAAAGGATATCAACACGCTTCTTCCATACGTCGTTCAGTTTTTCCATCAGTGCATGAACAACGGGTTTGTTGGCAACTGTAGACATATAAAAGTTGGCGTTTTCCATAAGAGGTCCTGCTATGTCTGTCCACCCACCTACTATATCTGCCACAATAAACTTGTCGGACTCACTCCTGAGTTTTTTAGCCATTATGCCATACCATTCTTTTTCCTCGTTATCCATTATGGGGATATGATAATTTTCAATATCTTTAACGGTAGTGGCATCTTGAAGGGGTGTTTTTATATAATCAAAGTAAAATCCATCGGGAGGCAATTTATATGTAAATCCTCCTGCTTCCACCATATATGACCCATCTTCCATCTTTTTGGGATTAAAGTCCTTGGAAATCTTGACTGGTATATTTCCATGGGGAGTTCGCCAGTCTTTCCATCCCTTGTCTCTCCTGAATCCATCAAAGTCTCTC